>NZ_JBDZDK010000005.1:0-227751 GCF_040049155.1 Sphingomonas silueang | reverse complement strand
GCACCAATGCGCGCCAGAGCGCAGCACCCACAAACATCCGTTCACGAACAGGCGGTTATCCGCGCCTGTCCGGCCGGGATCAGCCGTCTTGCCCGGAACCAGCGATGCAATCCGCAACCATTGTGCCTCGCTCAGCTCGTACCGCTTGATCCCCATTATCCGCTCCGCGTCTCGACACGGGCGCCTATGAATCAGCCTTCACGTCGTTTGGGAATCCTGAATGTCGATCCGACCTAGGAGGTATTGCTTGTAGTGCGGCAGGTACAACGGTCCCGGTGCTCGACAGCGCGCGCCAGGAGGGGCTTGCCCGTCAAGCATCCAGTGACTTCCATTAAGGGTCAGTGGTCGATCAAGCGAACGGTTCAAAACACGAAACGAATCACCCTTCTCACAGGCTTTCAAGGGAATGCACGGTGTCCCATCCGGCGCGGGTTCGATGCCAAAAAAAGGACCGAATTTGGTGTGGGCCACCCAGGGGCCACGGATTAAAGCGCCGGCCAAAAGCTCAGCTTTTCTGCCGCCTGCGTCAACAGATGCGAGTCCTGTAAGCGCACCATCTTCCATAGCCTGTCCCAAGACCGGTTGCCTCGACAGCAACCCGCCCCGCCGGCCGGGCCGGTCCCCTATTCGCGGAATGCATCCTCGCCGAGCCGGGTGAAGGGGGACAGAATATAGGCCATGACCGAGCGCTTGTCGCCGATCAGGTTGACGTCGGTGGTCATGCCCGGTCCGATCACGAGGCGCTGCCCGTAGGGTCCGCGGAAGTTCTGCGCGTCGGCGCGGACCCGGATCATATAGTAGCTCTCGCCGCTACGCTCGTCGAGGGTGGCATCGGGCGATATCGTCACGACCCGGCCGTCCATGGAACCGTAGACGCCGGAATCATAGGCGGTAACGTTGACCCTGGCGGGCTGGCCGATCCGCACCGATGCGATGTCCCTCGGGCGGACCATCGCCTCCACGGTCAGCGCATCGGCGGAGGGGACGACCTCCACGATCGGCTGCCCGGCACCGATGCTGGCGCCGACGGTCGACACCAGCACCCGGTTGACGCGCCCGTCGACCGGCGATGCGATCGTCGCCCGGTCGAGCCGGGCGGCGAGCGCCGGTACCCCCTGACGGCGGGCGGCGAGTTCGGCCTGGGCCGCCGCCAGTTCGGTGCCCGCCTGCGCACGCCATGCACCGCGCACCTGCGCCAGCGAGGCGCGCGCCTCGGCCACCGACGCCTGCGCCCGCGCGATCGCCGCCGCTGCCTGTGCCGCGTCGTTCGTGGCGACCGCGGCGCTGTTCTCGAGCTGGATGAGGGTCATCTGCGGCTCGATCCCGCGCTGCACCAGCGGACGGATCAGGTCGAGCTGTCGCCTTGCCGCATCGCGCGCCGACATCCGCGAGCGATGGGCGGCCTGCGCCTCGGCGACGGCCCGCACGGCCTGCGCCTCGCGCGCGGTCGCTGCGGCGCTCAGGCCGGCGAGGTCGCTCATCCGCGCGGCATGGAGCGAGCGCTCGATGCCGATCTGCTCGGCGATCTCCGGCGTCGTCGCGGCGGGATAGACCGGCGCGCGCCCGGCGATTTCCGCCTGCAACCGCGCGATCCTGGCGGTCAGCGCGCCGAGCGTCGCCTGCGAGGTGCCGAGTTCGGCCCCCGCCTGCGTCCGGTCGAGCCGGACGAGCGGCTGGCCACGGCGCACGACATCGCCCGCGCGGACGAGGATCTGCGCGACGATCCCGCCCTCGAGATTGCTGAGCACCTGCAACCGGCCGGAGGGCACCACCCGGCCGAAGGCGTGGACGGTACGCTCGAGCTTCACGACGCTCGCCCAGATTACGAAGACCACGACGAAGCCGACGATCAGCCACAGCAGCAGGTTGGACACCGCGCGCGGGCGGAGCCGGTCGGTCAGGTCTTCCAGATGGGGACGAGGGGTGTCGGTCATACGATCAGGCCGCCGCACGCGGACGCTGGAGTTCCTTCAGTACCGCGTCGCGCGGGCCGTCCTGCACGATGCGCCCGTGCTCGACCACCACGATCCGCTCGACCAGCCGCAGCAGCGCGGGACGATGGGTGATGAGCAGGAAGGTGCGCCCGGCCAGCTCGCCCTCCAGACGCGCGATCAGCTGCGCCTCGCTCACCTGGTCCATGGCGCTGGTCGGTTCGTCGAAGATCACGACCTGCGGGCGTCCAGCCAGCGCGCGGGCGAGTGCGATCGCCTGTCGCTGTCCGCCCGACAGCCCCTCGCCGCGATCGGCGAGTTGCAGGTCGTAGCCGCCCGCGATCCGCCCCATGAAGCCGTGCGTGCCCGACAGTTCGGCGACGCGCAGCATTTCCGCATCGTCGATATGCGCCCGGTCGAGCACGATGTTCTCGCGCACGCTGCCCGACAGCAGTACCGGTTCCTGCAACGCGGTGCCGATCAGGGCGCGCATCGCCTCGGGCGCATATTGGCGGATGTCGGTGCCGTCGATCATCACCAGCCCCTCCTGCGGCGGATAGAGGCCGAGGACGAGCCGGGCGATGGTCGACTTGCCCGATCCCACCCGCCCGAGCAGCGCGATCCGCTGTCCGGCGGGCACCACGAGGTCGAAGGCGTCGAGCGTCTTTTCCGCCGCGCCGGGATAGCGGAAGCCCACGCCGCGCAACTCGATCCGCCCGTCGAGGCGCGCGGGGCGCAGCGCGCCTTCGCCCGGCTCCTCGGATTCCGTCTCCATCATCGCATCGATCTGGCGATAGGCGGTGCGGGTCGCGGCGAGGCGCGAGAGCAGCGCGGCGATCGTCGCCAGCGGCTGCACCGCGCGCCCGGCGAGGATCGAGCAGGCGACCAGCCCGCCGGTGGTCAGCCGGTGGTCGGCGATCAGGAACACCCCCGCCACGACCGTCCCGGCATAGGCGAGGGTATTGGCCGATGCGGCGACCGTGGTGGCGACGGTCGAGACGAGCCGCTGCCGGGTCGCGCTGTCGCCGTGCGCGACATTGGCCCGGCTCCACCGCCGCGCGAGCAGCGTGCCCGCGCCCGAGGTCTTGACCATGTCCAGCGCGCCGATCGTCTCGACCAGCACGCTCTGCTTCGACAGCCCCTCGCGCATCGCCTTCGCCGACAGCCGGTCGAGCGCGGGGCGGGTCAGCCATCCGGCACCCACCACCAGCGGGATCGCGGCGAGCGGCACCCACACCAGCGGCCCGCCGAGCAGCGCGATGAACACCAGCGTCACGGCGATGAACGGCACGTCGACCAGCGCGGTGATCGTGGCGGAGGCGAAGAAGTCGCGCAGCGTCTCCAGTTCGCGCATCATGCCGGAAATCGCCCCGGTCGATCCCTTCTTCCGGTCGAGGCGGATCGCCAGCAATCGCCGGAAGATGCGGCTGCCGATGTCGTGATCGATGTCGGCCCCGGCGAGGTCGCTGAAATAGGCGCGCAGGATCCGCAGCAGGAAATCGAACACGACCACCACGAGCAGGCCGACGGCAAGCGCGAAGAGCGAGGCGAAGGCGTTGTTCGGAACGACCCGGTCGTACACCGTCATGGTGAACAGCGAGGTGACGAGCCCGAAGATATTGATCATCCCCGCCGCCAGCGCGACCTTCATATACGCCGCCTTGTTGCGGAACATCGGTTCCATCAGCCACGGGGCGAAGCGGGGGCGGGGCAGCGCGACCAGATCGGAGGATGGGCTCATCGCGTGTCCAGCGTTGCAGGGGCGATGCCGAGTGCGGGCAGCAACCGGCCGGTACGGGCGAGCAGGGCGTAGCGCGCGCTGTCGAGTTCCATGACGGTCTGCATGTAGCGCGACGCCACGGCGAAGTAATTATTCTCCGCGACCAGCAGGTCGAAGAACGTGCCGCGCGATACCCGGAAGCGTTCCGCCAGCACGTCGCGCGATTGCCGGGTGGCGAGATAGTTGCGCTCGATCGCCGCCCGCGCGGCTTCCAGCGCGGCGACGTCGGACCGGGCGATCTCGGCATCGCGCTGCGCATCGATCCGGGTGCGGCGCAGCCGGGCGTCGGCCCCGCTCGCCCGCGCCGATGCCTGACGCGCCCGCTGTGCGCCCCCGCCGCCGATCCGCATCGACAGGGTGACGTTGCCGCGAATGTCGTAATCGCGCTCGGTCTCCACGATGCCGTAGCGACCCGCGTCGATCCCGACGCCCAGCCGGGGGAGCAGGTCGGCGCGCGATGCCCGTGCCTCCAGCCGGGCCGCATCGGCGCCCAGTCGCGCGATCCGCACCGCGGGCAGGCGATCGACGTCCTCGGCGCTGCCGACGGCGTCGGACCCGGTCGACGGCGGCTCCGGCGCGCGACCGAGGTCGGTCGGCGGCGGCGCGCCGATCAGCGCGACATATTGCGCCTCGGCACTCTTGAGCAGCCGCCGGAAATAGGCGGCCTGGCTATCCGCCGCGGCGATATAGCCGTCGACCTGCGCGATATCGGCCTCGGCGGCGACGCCCTGTGCGACCCGCAGCTGCAACGTCGTGCGCAGCTCGCGCTGACCGGCGATGAACGCCTCGGCAAGGCGGAGCAGCGCCCGGTAGCCATAGACCTGATACCATGCCGATACCGCGCGCAGCGCGACCTGCGTGCCGATGTCCTCGACACCCGCCCGCGCCGCCGCCAGCCGGGCGCGACCGGCACGGATGCGATCGAGGCTGGCGCCCCAGTCGATCATCGGCTGCTGGACGCGGAGCAATCCGTCGGTGCGGTTGCGGGGACGCGAACGCTCCAGCACGTTGCCGGGGTCGCTGGAAAACGCGCGGCTCAGCACCGTGAAGCTCGACAGGGTCAGGTCGGCGGTCGGCAGCGCCAGTGCCTGCGCCTCGTCCCGCAACGCTTCCGCCTCCTCGACCTGCGCCGCCGCTTCGTCCAGCGCGGGGTTGCGGCGTACCGCTTCGGCGATCGCCGCGCGAAACGGGGCAGGGTCGGCGGAACTGCGCGCGAGGCGCAGCAGGGGGTCGGTCGCCGGATCGATGCGGAGCGGATCGGCGACCGGCAGGGGCAGGCCGCCTTCCGCCGGGCGACGTGGCACCGCAGGCGGGCCGGGCACCATCGACGATCGCACCGCGGTGTCCGCGACCGGCGGCGGCAGCGACGGTACGACCGCCGCCGGTGGTGCCGGTCCGGACAGGGGGGCGACCGGCGCGGGCGTCGCCGGGGAAGCGGCGGGCGGCGGCAGCGGGCGCGGCGTTGCGCCCTGCTGCGGGTCCACGACCAGCGAACCGGACGACGGCGGCACGACCTGCCCGCCCCACAGCGGCACCGGCGCAACCACGATCGCGCCGAGCAGGACGGCACGACCGACCCGAACGGCACGGCACCTGTCGGCGATCGATCGGATCATCGCGCTGCTGCCTGCATGGCGCGAAGCGGAACGGCAAGGCGCAACGGGTCTCTCCGCGACAGCAGGTCGCTCATGCCAATATCCTTGCAGGCCCCGAACGGCATTACGGCTGTCAAATCAAAGAGTTCTTGAAAAAGGCAATAAATGCTGCGGCAGATTGGTTAACCAACTGTACAGATCGTGGCGCGGCGGCTACGGTCAAGTCAATATCCGGGGGGATATTTATCCTGAACCTGTCTCTTGTGATATCTTCTTGCCCGAAGCGCATGCCGCACTCGCCCGGGGTGCCAGTTTGCCTGCGCCGGACCGGAAGCGGGGAAGCCTGGCATGACGACCTACACCGGCACGAGCGGTAACGACAGCTGGACCATCACGCCCGCGGACGGATCGTCCAGCGTGGACGGCGGCGAGGGCACCGACACGCTGACGGTCGACTGGTCGACGAGCACCGATTGGGGCTATTTCTACTATTACGCCAACGGTTACGGC
This sequence comes from Sphingomonas silueang, assembly GCF_040049155.1. Lineage (NCBI taxonomy): Bacteria > Pseudomonadati > Pseudomonadota > Alphaproteobacteria > Sphingomonadales > Sphingomonadaceae > Sphingomonas > Sphingomonas silueang. The sequence goes on along the minus strand of NZ_JBDZDK010000005.1, from coordinate 221,935 downwards.
TATGGATATGCCTCGAGCGCAAACGGCTTGCTCAACGTCAGCCTGCAAAGCATCGAGCGGCTGAACCTCACCTTCGGCAGCGGCAACGACGATTTCTACCATAGTTCGCCCGAAAGCGACGGTTCGGCGACCATCGCCAACGTCAATGGCGGCGGTGGCATCGACACCTTCCACGGCAACTACGCCCTGTCGAACGCCAACATCACCTTCGTGCTCAAGGCGAACGGTGCCGCATCGACCGTCACCGGCATCGGCGACGTCCTCACCAACTTCGAGGCGGTGGACATCACCACCGGCAGCGGTAACGACAGCCTGACCGGCGGCGACGGCAACGATATCCTGCGCGGCGGCAGCGGGAACAACGTCCTGACCGGCGGCGGCGGCAATGACCAACTCTACACCGACTTCGGCACCGATACGGTCAGCGGCGGCGACGGCGACGACACGATCTATACCAACAACGGCCGCGGCACGGTCGACGGCGGGGCCGGTTTCGACACGTGGAACGGTAATTTCTCGCAGGCGACCACCGGACTTACCATGACCCGGACGGCCAGCGGCTACAGCCTGTCGAACGGCATGACGCTGACCGGTATCGAGCGGACCAACGTCACCGGCACCGACTTCAACGACAGCTTCGTCGGCGTGGACAGCGGCAGTTACGACGGTCTTGGCGGTACCGACACGCTGACGGTCGACTGGTCGACGAGTACCGATTGGGGCTATTTCTACTATTACGCCAACGGTTACGGTTACGGATATGCCTCAAGCGCAAACGGCTCGCTTAACGTCTTCACCAACAATATCGAGCGGCTGAACCTTACCTTCGGCAGCGGTAATGACGATTTCTACCATAGTTCGCCCGAAAGTGGTGGTTCGGCCACCATCGCCAACGTCAACGGCGGCGGCGGGATCGACACCTTCCACGGGGACTACACCGCGTCGAGTGCCAACATCACCTTCGTGCTGAAGGCGAACGGTGCCGCATCGACCGTCACCGGCATCGGCGACGTCCTGACCAACTTCGAGGCCGTGGACATCAGCGCCGGCAGCGGCAACGACAGCCTGACCGGCGGCGACGGCAACGATATCCTGCGCGGCGGCAGCGGGAACAACGTCCTGACCGGCGGCGGCGGCAACGACCAGCTCTACACCGACTTCGGCACCGATACGGTCAGCGGCGGCGACGGCGACGACGACATCTACACCAACAACGGCCTCGGGACGGTCGACGGCGGGGCGGGGTACGACCGTTGGTCCGGCGATTTCTCGCAGGCGACGACCGGCCTGACCATGACCCGGACCGCGAGCGGCTATAGTCTGTCGAACGGCATGACGCTGACCGGCATCGAACAGACCAACGTCGGCGGGACCAGCTTCAACGACAGCTTCGTCGGCGTGAACAGCGGTTACTACGACGGTCGCGACGGCACCGACGCGCTGACCTTCGACTGGTCTTCGGGCACGGAAACGGACTATTTTTCCTATTACGGCAGCGGGTACGGCAGCGGGTATAACTACAGCACCGGCGGCTCGCTCTCCATCAACAGCATCGAGCGGCTGAACCTGACGTTCGGCAGCGGCGACAACCGTTTCTACCACAGCACCTCCGACAGCAACGGTGTCGCCACGATCGCCAATGTCGACGGCGGTGCGGGTATCGACAGGTTCTACGGCGAATACGGTCAGTCGAGCGCCAACATCAGCTTCGTGCTGAAGGCCAATGGTGCCGCATCGACCGTCACCGGCATCGGCGACACGCTGACCAACTTCGAGCAGGTGGACATCACCACCGGCAGCGGCAACGACAGCCTGACCGGCGGCGACGGCAACGATATCCTGCGCGGCGGCGGCGGGACCAACGTCCTGAACGGCGGCGGCGGCAACGATACGCTGTACACCGACTTCGCTACCGACACGGTCAGCGGCGGCGACGGCGACGACACCATCTATACCAACAACGGCCTCGGCACGGTCGACGGCGGGGACGGGTTCGACGTCTGGTACGGCAATTTCTCGCAAGGTGCCACCGGCATTACCATGACCCGGACGGCCAGCGGCTATACCCTGTCGAACGGCATGACCCTGACCGGTATCGAACAGACCAACGTCACCGGCACCAACTTCAACGACAGTTTCGCCGGAACGAGCGGCAGCTTCAGCGGCCTCGACGGCACCGATACGCTGACCGTCGACTGGTCGTCGGGCACGGAAACGGACTATTTCTATTACTACGAAGGCGCTTACGGCAACGGGTACAGCTACGGCACGAATAGCTCGATCGGTATCAGCAGCATCGAGCGGCTGAACCTGACGTTCGGCAGCGGCGACAACCGCTTCTATCGCAGCACGTCCGACGGTACCGATCGTGTCTCGGTCGACGGCGGTACCGGTATCGACCGTTTCGATGCCAATTACACGCTGTCGACCGCCAACATCACCTTCGTGCTGAATGCGGGCGGTGCCGCCTCGACGGTCGCCGGCATCGGCGACGTCCTGACCAACTTCGAGTCGGTCGGGATGACCACCGGCAGCGGCAACGACAGCCTGATCGGCGGTGCGGGCAACGACTATTTCGCGGCGGGTGCGGGCAACGACTATGTCGAGGGCCGCGACGGCGATGACCAGATCGACGGCGGCGAAGGCAGCGATACGCTGTCCTATGCCTCTGCCAGCAGCGCGGTGACGGTCACGTTGCAGGGTCAGAACTATTATTACGGGGTCGCGTCCGGCGGCGGCGGTTTCGATACGGTCGCCAATTTCGAGAACCTGATGGGCTCGAACCTCAACGACACCCTCACCGGCGACGGCGGCAACAATATCATCGAGGGTCTGGGCGGCAACGACACTCTCGTCGGCGGCCTCGGCACCGATACCGCCTCCTACGCCAACGCGCTGGGCGGCGTCACGGTCAGCCTCGCGCTCACCACCGCGCAGAACACCGGCGGGGCGGGCATCGACACGCTGAGCGGATTCGAGAACCTGACCGGATCGGCCTATAACGACGTCCTCACCGGCAACGACGGCTTCAACCTGCTCTCGGGGCTGGCGGGCGACGATATCCTGAGCGGCGGCGTCGGCAGCGATACGCTGGACGGCGGCGAAGGGGTCGATATCGCCAGCTATGCGAGCGCATCGGGCGCGGTCGCCGTCAACCTCACGATCACCGTCGCCCAGAATACCGGCAGCTCGGGCAACGATACGCTGGTCCGGATCGAAGGGCTGATCGGTTCCGCCTACAACGACACGCTGACCGGCAATGCCGGTGCCAACCTGCTGGACGGCGGCGGCGGGGCGGACAATATGGCGGGCGGGCTCGGCAACGACACCTATGTCGTCGACAACGCCGGCGACGTCGTCACCGAGGCGGCGAACGCGGGCACCGATACCGTGCAGTCCTCGATCGCCTATACGCTGGGTGCCAACGTCGAGAATCTGACGCTGACGGGCACGGCCAATATCGACGGCACCGGCAACGCGCTGGCCAACGTCGTCACCGGCAACGGCGGCAACAACGTCCTCGACGGCGGCACCGGGGCGGATACGCTGGCGGGCGGCCTGGGCAACGACACCTATATGGTCGACAATGCCGGGGATACGGTGAGCGAGAACGCCGGTGAAGGCTATGACATCGTCTATGCCTCGGTCGGCTATGCCCTGAGCGCGAACGTCGAGCGGCTGAACCTGACCGGCACGGCCAACATCGACGGTACCGGCAACGCGCTCGCCAACGTCCTCGTCGGCAACAGCGGCGACAACGTCCTCGACGGCGGTGCCGGGGAGGATATCCTGCAGGGCGGGCAGGGCAACGACACCTATATCGTCGACGCCGCCGGGGACAGCGTGACCGAGAACGCCGGGGAAGGCACCGATAGCGTGCGGGCCTCGGTCGGCTATGTCCTGAGCGCGAACGTCGAGAATCTGACGCTGACCGGCGCGGCCAACATCAACGGCACCGGCAACACGCTGGCGAACGTCATCATCGGCAACAGCGGCAACAACGTGCTCGACGGCGGCGCGGGTGCCGACAGCCTTGCCGGTGGTCTGGGCAACGACACCTATGTCATCGACAACGCGGGCGACACCGTCACCGAACTCGCCGGAGAGGGCATCGACACGGTGCAGTCCTCGATCGGCTATGTCATTGGCGCCAATGTCGAGAATCTGACGCTGACCGGCACGGCCAACCTGAGCGGCACCGGCAACGCGCTGGCCAACGTCCTCACCGGCAACGGCGGCAACAACGTGCTCGACGGCGGCGCGGGTGCCGACACGCTGGTCGGCGGCGCGGGCGACGATAGCTATATCGTCGACAACACCGGCGATATCGTGACCGAGAGCAGCGGCCAGGGCACGGACACGGTCCGGTCCGCCGTCTCCTATGCGCTGTCGGCGAATGTCGAGAATCTGGTGCTCACCGGCACCGCGAACCTGACCGGCTTCGGCAACACCCTTGCCAATACGCTGACCGGCAATGCGGGCAACAACGTGCTCGACGGCTATACCGGCGCGGACACGATGATCGGCGGGCTGGGCAACGACACCTATGTCGTCGACAATGCGGGCGATCTCGTGGTCGAGAACGCGGGCGAGGGCACCGATACGGTGCAGTCCGCGATGGGCTATATCCTGGGTGCGAACGTCGAGAATCTGACGCTGACCGGTGCTGCCAATGTCAACGGGTACGGCAACGCGCTGGCCAACGTCCTGACCGGCAATTCGGGCAACAACTACCTCGACGGCGGCGCGGGTGCGGACGCCATGCAGGGCGGCGCGGGTAACGACATCTACGTCGTCGACAACGCGGGCGATGTCGTGACCGAGAATGCCGGCGAAGGCAACGACCTGGTGCTTTCCGCGATCAGCTATACGCTGGGCGCGAACGTCGAGTGGCTGAACCTGACCGGATGGGACGAAAACATCGACGGCACCGGCAATGCGCTCGACAACGTCCTGACCGGCAACAACGGCAACAACGTCCTGGACGGCGGGGCCGGGCAGGATGCGCTGATCGGCGGTATGGGCAACGATACCTATGTCGTCGACAACGTCGGCGACGTCGTGACGGAAGCCGCAGGCGAAGGGACCGACACCGTTCGGTCGTCGGTCGCGTTCGCACTCGGCGCGAACGTCGAGAATCTGATCCTGACCGGCACGGCCGATATCGATGGCACCGGCAACGGCCTCGCCAACGTCCTGACCGGCAATGCGGGCAACAACATCCTCGACGGCGGTGTCGGGGCGGACACGCTGGCCGGTGGCCTCGGCGACGACAGCTATGTCGTCGACGACGCGGGCGACACCGTTACCGAGAACGCGGGCGAAGGCACCGATACCGTCCGGTCGTCGATCGCCCATACGCTGGGCGCCAACCTCGAAAACCTGACGCTCACGGGTTCCGCGGCCATCAACGGCACCGGCAACGCGCTGGCCAACGTGCTGACCGGCAACAGCGGCAACAACGTGCTCGACGGCGGGGCCGGAGCCGATACGCTGCGCGGCGGTGCGGGCGACGACAGCTATATCGTCGACGATGCCGGTGATGCCGTCATCGAAAACGCCGGAGAAGGCATCGATACCGTGCGGGCGTCGGTCACCTATACGCTCGGGGCCAATATCGAGAATCTGATCCTGACCGGCAGCGCGGCGAACGGAACGGGCAACGCCCTCGACAACGTCCTCACCGGCAATGCCGCGGCCAACACGCTGCTCGGCCTCGACGGCAACGACACGCTCGACGGCGGCGCGGGGGCGGATACCCTGAACGGCGGCGCGGGGAACGACACCTATGTCGTGGACAATAGCGGCGACACCATCGTCGAGGCGGCGGGTGGCGGCACCGATACGGTGCGCGCGTCGATCAGCTACAGCCTGTCCGGGCAGCAGCTCGAGAATCTGGTCCTGACCGGCACGGCGAACCTGAACGCGACCGGCAACGGCATGGCCAACAGCCTGACCGGCAACAGCGGCAACAACGTGCTGGACGGTCTGGTTGGCGCGGACACGATGGCGGGCGGCCTCGGCAACGACACCTATGTCGTCGATAATGCGGGCGACGTCGTGATCGAGGCGGCGGGCGAAGGCACCGACAGCGTGCAGGCGTCGATCACCTACACGCTCGGCGCCAATGTCGAGAATCTGGTCCTGACCGGCACGGCGGCGATCAGCGCGTTCGGCAATGCGCTGGCCAACAGCCTGACCGGCAATGCCGCGAACAACACGCTCGACGGCGGCGCGGGCGACGACGTGATGGCCGGGGGGCTGGGCGACGACCGCTATTTCGTCGATTCGGTCGGCGACCGCATCGTCGAGGCCAACAACGCCGGGACCGACACGGTGCTGGCCTCGGTCAGCTACAGCCTCGCGGGGCAGTTCCTTGAGAACCTCACGCTCACCGGCACCGCCAACCTCAACGCCACGGGCAACGGCCTCGCCAATGTCATCACCGGCAATGCGGGCAACAACGTCATCGACGGCGGTTTCGGCAACGACGTGATGGCCGGTGGGCTCGGCGACGATACCTATTATGTCGACAGCACCGGCGACGTCGTGCAGGAAGCCAATAACGCGGGCAACGATACCGTGCTGAGCTGGGTCAGCTATACGCTGGCGGGCAGCTTCATCGAGAATCTGACGCTGCTCGGCCAGTTGACCAATACCAACGCCACCGGCAACAGCCTCAACAACGTCCTGACCGGTTCGGGCGGCAACAACATCATCGACGGCGGGCTCGGTGCCGATACGATGATCGGCGGCAACGGCGACGACATCTATTACGTCGACAACAGCGGCGACATCGTCGTCGAAAACGCCAGTCAGGGCACCGATACGGTGATCTCGTCGGTCGGCTTCACCCTGGCGGGTTCGCATATCGAGAATCTGACGCTCACCGGATCGCTCAGCACCTATGCCAACGGCAACGGGCTGGACAATGTGCTGGTCGGCAATGCCGGTGCCAACACCATGAACGCCCGCGGCGGGGCCGATCTGATCGACGGCGGGCTCGGTGCCGACATTCTCACCGGCGAGGCGGGGGCGGACAGCTTCCGCTTCTCCACCGCGCTCGGCAACGGCAATGTCGATACCATCACCGACTTCACCGTGGCCGACGACACGATCCTGCTGGACGATGCCGTCTTCGCCGCGGCGGGCAGCCTCGGCACGCTGGCGGCGGGGGCCTTCCGGATCGGCACCGCCGCGCAGGATGCGGACGACCGCATCCTCTACGACTCCGCGACCGGTGCGCTATACTATGACGCCGACGGCAACGGTGCCGGTGCGGCGGTCCAGTTCGCCACCATCGGTACCGGTCTGGCGCTGACCCATGCCGATTTCGTCGTGATCTGACGGACGACCGCCTGCCGCACCGCGAGGTGGCGCGTCAGGCGGTCGCTTCCCTACCCTGACGACAGGGCTCGGTGTCGTCGCATCGAGGGGAATGCCGGCATCCGGTGTACGCCGGCGCCGACGCCCCCCTGTCGGCAAGGGTCAGTTCGCAGCGGCGACCGGGGTTATCGCGACATAGTCGAAGTCCGCGGAAACGTTCGGGCTGCCGTTCGGATAGCAGACGAAGCCGAACACATCCCCTTCGTTCCAGCCGGAAAGGTCGACGCTGACCTCATAGGGCGCATAGCTGCCGGTCGCGGGCCGGGGGACGTTGCCGTGGAACTGACCGTTGCGGGTGATGATCGTGACCCATTCGCCGGTGGTCAGTGCCCCGGTCAGCTTCGCCCGATACTGGACGCGCTGGTTGGTGCGCGCCAGTTCCCGCCCGACCCGCAGCAGCGCGGAAAAGCACGAGCCCGGAATCTGCCGGTCGCAGCGCACGGCATGGCCCGCCGACGTATCGGCATCGCCGACGAAGCGGATCCTACCGCCGCCGGGCTGTCCGGTCGAAATGCCCCACCAGTTCGCGGCCGAGAGGAAGTGGTTGCGCGGCTGCGCGCGACCGCCGACGATCACCATCTCCCGGTCCGCCGCCAGCGTATCGATCGTCGCGCGCGGCGGATCGACATAGATCAGGCGGGGATGCCGCCCGATCGACAACTGGGCGTTGCGCGACGCATGGGTGATGCGCAGCCGCAGATCCTCCTGCGCATAGCCATAGTCGGTCGATGCGCCGTCGCTGACGATGCTGGGCGGTGTCAGCACGGTCGTCGTCGGATGCTCCAGCACGCATTCACGCGCATCGGGGCCGAGCTCGAACAACGGACCGTTCGACCAGAACGGCGAGACATAGCGGCCGCCATAGCCGTTGAGGTACAGATAGGCCCTGAGGTTGCCGCTGCCCGGCGTCTGCTCGAACAGCCCGCCGCTTTGCAGCGTCGTCTTGCTGGCGCTGTCCCACAGCATATACGCATCCTCGCCCGTGCGCGGATCGGCATTGCCCGCGTAGCGCAGGTCCACGACATTGTCGTTGCCGAACGTGCCGCTGCCCTGCAGCATCACATGGCGGTTGTTGCTGTACATCCGGCCGGAAACGTAACAATTGTCGCATCCCTTCAGCCAGAACGCGCGCCGCCAGCCTGCGAACTCGCAATTCGCCAGCACCTGTAGCTGGAACAGCTTGGCCGCCTTCAGGAAGTCGCCGGTCCCGCTGCCGGTGCCGACGCCGTAGATGCCGTCCAGGACCAGATTCATGACGAACCTGTGGTTGTCGGTATCGCTCGGATCATAGCTGGCGGGCCGGTTGATCGAGAAGATGGATGCGGACGGATCGACCGTCTCGAAGCTCAGCGCCTCGAACCGCCAATAGCCGGTCTGCGACGGGCCGCCGGTCGGAAAGTCGATGTCGAACAGGGCGTCGGTCCCCGTGAACCTGATCCGCGACGTGCGGTCGTACGGACCGTCGTTGTTCTGCCCGCTGCCCTGAAAGGTCAGGCCGGGCGGCAGCGCGAAGTCGGAACCGACGATCTGGCTGGTCCGCCCGACCCCGGACGGCACCTCGACGACCCGGATATTGTTCGTATCGGCATAGGTGATCGCGGCGCGCCACGCGGCCCTGTTATCGGTCAGGTCGTCGGCGACATAACCGAAATCGGAGAGTTTCACGACAGTTGCGGGCATTGGTACCTCGGCGGAATGGTTGCGAAGGACGCCTGCCATGTACTTGTTTTGTTCCTTCGTATCCAACAAAGACCGATGCGGCGGATGATGACCGGCGGCCAGCAGCGGGCAGCAGCGACGGGACCGGCGTGTCCGCTACGCGCCCTCATTTGACATGGCGACGCACCCGGAAGCGTGTAGGCGCGTGCAACGCAGAATGTCGTCGCGAGGGGGTTGCGTGATTCGTGCTTGGGTAGTCATCGGCGTCGCCGCCGTTTCGTTGGCGGCGTGCGGGGGCGGCGGGTCGACGTCCGGTACCGTCGCCGCCCCGGCACCCGGCGCGACACCCACGCCGACGCCGGGCCCGGCTTCGACCGCGATCGCCGGGGTCAGCAACCTTACCGCTGCCAGCCTGCCGCGATGGAAGGCGGCGCGTGCGGCGGTCATCGGCGGCAGGGCCAGGGCGCGGATCGCCGCCGTCGGGGATTCGACCACCGCCGGGCTCGGGTCCGCCGGGTCGCTGTTCGCGGACTCGGCGGCGCGGTCGTATCCCGCGGACATGGCGTCCTATCTCCGGTCCCGCGGATTGAACGCGCGCGCGACATCCTTCTTCGCCGATGCCGGATCGTCGGCGGAGCTGACGTTGAGCGACCGCCGCATCCTGTTGAACGCGGGCTGGGGCTTCGCGACCGCGACGCCCACGATCGGCGGCCATCCGATCGTCAATACGACCACGACGGCGCCGATCGCCTTTCGTCCCTTTTCCGCCGCCGATCGCGTCGACATCTATGACATACCCCGTACCGACGGGGCGACGATGGTCGTCGAGGTGTCGGGCACGCAGGTCGGCACCATCGCCCCGCCTGCCGGCGTTCCCGCCGGACTGCGCCGGACGCAGTTCGCCTTCGCGCGGGCGATCGACCCGTTCGTATCGCTCCATGCCACCGCCAACGGCGGGGCGATCGGCGGATTCCGGCTGGTCGGGATCGACGCCTATGACAGCACCGAGCGCGATGTCGCGGTCTGGCGGATGGGGGCCAGCGGGTCGACCACCGGATTCTGGCTGTCCGGCGGCTATCCGGGCAACCCGCTCGACGCGCTGAGCGCGGCGGCACCGGAACTGACGATCGTCTACCTCGGGCTGAACGACATGCTGCAGGGCGTGAGCACGGCCAGCTATCGCGCCAACATCCGCGAGATCCTGCGCCGGGCGAACGCGGTCGGCGACGTGATCGTCGTCGTACCGAACCGGATCCATCCGCGCCTCGTGCCGCTGGACGTGCAGCTGGCCTATGCGCAGGTGCTGGCGGATGCCGCGGCGGAGATCGGCGCGCCGCTGGTCAACCTGCCGCAGATACTGGGCGAGTATGACGCCGCGCAGGCCGCGGGCTATTATTTCGACGACGCGCATCTGAGCGGTCCGGGATATGAAAGGATCGCCGCGACGCTGGGCGAGGTGCTTCTGGCGTACTAGCGTTGAGCTTTCGGGACGTTGTTCATCCGGCATGACCGGGATGGGCAATCTCGACACGATCCGGTCCCCGATCGATCCGGCGATCGTCGTGGCGGACCGCATGCGTCCGGCGGTCACGCCGCAACCGGCATCCCGCACGACCTTCTGTCACGGCCCCGGACGATCGGCGGGCGGGCGGTCGGGGAATCACAGGGGCGGCGGCACGATGCCCGACGTGACCGACCCGTCGCCATCGTCGCTACCGCCCGCTCGGGCAGGCGGTGCGTTCGGATCGTGCGACGCTGTCGTCCGCCACCACCGCCCCGGTCCGTCGGCATCGACCGCGCGCATCGCGGACGTGCGACGTCACGGTCACGCGGTTCGGAGTCTCGCGGGGGGCGGTGAAGACGGACGAGGTCGGCGCGAAGGTCGTCATCGCCAGCGCGCTGTTCCGTCGCCCGGCTTCGTCGCTGACGGCCCGTTCCTTCGTCTGCGTGATCTGCGTTCCGTATTTTACGCCATGGCGCGGCGGATCGACCGGCATGACGATCGTCAGCACGTCATGGTCGTCGATGCGCCGCGTGCGCGACCGGCCGCCCCTCGTCGTCACGGTCGTCGAGTGGCGCGCGTCGTACCATTTGTCGTACCGGCCATCGTCGCGGGTCGCGATGACCTGCATGTCGAGGTCATAGGCGACGCGGGTGGTCGTGCGCCCCCGGGACGTCTCGACGTAGCCTTCGGCATAGCCCGATCGCCGGGCGGTCGTGACCAGCGTCCCGGTCCGATCGGGTTGCGTGCCCGGTCGCGTCTGGCGGGTCGCGACCATGGCCGGGGAAAGACGGCTGGCCACCAGTGCGCCCGGAACGACCGGGCGCATCGGATCGACGGTCGCGATCAGCGTGCCCGATAGCCGGAACAGCGTGCCCACCGCAGGCATGGCGAGGGTGACGTCATGCGGCCTTCCGTCGTTCAGCACCCCCGCGAACGGGGTCAGGTCGAGCCGGGCCGAGGGCAGGTTGAGTGCGTGCAGGCCCGGCGCCCGCCGCCACAGCGCCGGATTGATGCCGCCGGTGAAGATGACCGGCTGGACCGCGTGGATCGCGGCCAGTTGCCCGTCGATCCGCACCTCCACCTCGCGAAAGGGGGTACAGGGCGCGGCGGGAAACGGGTTGGGCCGGGCGAAGCCGGGCGGAATGCAGTCGAACCAGAATTCGTCGCGCTGCTGCCCGATCGCGAACAGGTCCATCTGCAACCCGGTCATGTTGCGCGGCAGGGTCAGCGTCCGCGAAACCGTGGGTTCCCGCGAAGACAGGTCGACGAACCCGGCGGTCACGGGAACGACGACCTGATGCCCGGCCGGAGCATCCCCGGCATAGAAGACCAGCCGCGCCCCCCACGATACCCGGCCGGTGTGATCCCCGTCGAGGAAGTTCACCAGCGTCGCCGCCCCGTCGGCCGGCTGCCGCAGCACCGCCGCAAGGTCGGTCACGTCCCGTTCGACATGCCAGTGCGGCGCATAGTCCTTGCCCGGCTCCATCGTCGTTCCGACGAACAGGGTCGCGCCGCCGATCGTCAGATCCGCCGTCCGGTCATATTGCAACCCGGCGGTCACGTCGAAATCCGCCTCCAGCACGACCTTCCGCCAGGGCCCCGGGCAATCGGCGGGCGGGCGATAGTCGAGTGCCAACGGCGCCTCCCCGCGGAATTCGCGCCGGTCGAACAGGGTGACGGTGCAGTGGCGGGTGCCGGGCCGCGGGACGGGGGGCGTCAGGTCGATCACCCGGTCGCCGATCGGCACGGACGCGACCGGCCCGTCCGCCGCGATCCCGGCACCGGCGAGGAACAGCGGCGCGAGCATCGCACCCGCGCGCATGATCGCTACCGCCATCGCGCTACCACCCCGCCGCATCGACCGCGACCGGCGTGGCGCGGACGTGCGCCCCCGCGCCCCGCGCCGTGACCGGCGGCGCGATATGCGTACCATGTTCCGGCAGGTCGCGCTTCGCCGACGGCGAGCGCGGTATGGAAGTGCGGCACCGTCCGCGCGCCCGTCATCAGTCGCGGCGTGTCGCGCAGCGAGCGTTGCTGGACGAAATCCTCCCGTGCCACGCCCGCGCCGTCGCGACGGTCATGGGCCCATGCGCCGAAGACGAGCGGGCGACTATCCTCATCACACTTCCCCATGCGGGCGATGTCCCTGCATTACATGGCGTGCCATGGCACGGCGCCCGGTCCGGCGTGCCGCCCGGCGCTGCCTATTTCGTCGCCACCACCTGTGCCGGGGTCACGACCTCGACCGGCAACCCCAGCGTTTCGAGCTGCGGGCGGATCGTCCCGGCGTCGCCGACCACGGTCCAGACCCATTTCGACGGTTGCAGATAACGGTGGAGCGCCGCATTCGCATCGGCGAGCGTCAGCGCGCGCAACCGGGCGGGAAAGCCGTTGTGGAAATCGTCCGGCCAGCCGTTGCGCCGCAGCTGCCGGGTGGCGGCGAGGATGAAGGATGCCGACCGGAAATTGGCCACGCCCTGGCGCAGGACGTTGGCGACCCCCTGATTGAACTCCTTCGCCGTGATCGGCCTGTCGGTCAGGACCGCGTTCAGTTCGCGCCGGATTTCGGCGATCGCCGGACCGACCTTGTCGGTCTGGACACGGGTGTCGACGCGATAGGTCGATCCCAGGTCCTGAATGCTGAAATCGGCCTGCGCGCCGTACGTCCAGTGCTTGTCCTCGCGCAGGTTCATGTTGATGCGCGACAGGAAACCCTGACCCAGTGCCAGATTGGCGATGCGCGGGGCAAGCGCCTCGTCGGTGCGCGGCAGGTCGACCATCTGGCCGCCCGCGATGGTCGCCTGCACCTGATCGGGCATGTCGATCAGCACGATCCTGGCGGGGCCGGTGGCGAGCGCGGGCGCGACCTTCAGCGCTTCGGGCGCGGGGCCATGGTCCGGCGTGCGCCACGCGCCCAGCGTGCGGTCCAGCTTCGGGAGCAGCGCCGCCAGCGGCTCGTTGGAAACCACGACCAATTCGGCCTTGTCGGGCCGCACCCAGCGCCGATAGGCAGCTTCGAGGTCGGCGCGGGTGACGGCGTTGACCTCGGCCTCCGTCGGTACGCTGGCCTCGCTGGCAAGCAACGTGCCCGGTGCGACGGCATGGGCAAACGCCACTTCGGTCAGCGTGCCGGGATTCTTCGGGGCCGAGGTGATGCGCTGCATCGCGTCCCGCCGTATTTCCTCCAGCCGTTCGCTCGGGAAATCCGGCTTGGTCAGCATCGTCATGACGGTGTCCAGCGTCTTGTCGAGCAGGGCGCTGGGCGCATCCAGATAGACCGTCGATTCCGTGGCCTGCGCCCCCGCGCCGAACGATGCGCCGGTCCGTTCGCGAAACTGCTGGAACCAGTGGTCGTCACGACCGCCCGCGCCCTGGTCGAGCATCTGGAACATCCAGGCGATCGCATTGGGCTTGCCCGCCGGATCGTCCACCCGGCCGACATCGAAAGCCAGCGTCGCGAGGGTGAAGGGCACGGTGGTGTTGTGGACATACGTGACCGGGATGCCGTTCGCCAGTCTGCCATGCTCGATCGCGGGGAAGCGCACGGTATCGACCGCGGCGGCGACGGCGGGCAGGGCGCCGCGGGTTCCGGTCTGCGGCGGAACGATCGCCGCCTTCGGTGCATCGGCGACCTCCGGTCCGGCGACGCTCTCGTCCCCCGGCGGGGTCATGCGCGGACCCGGCTTCAACGTCGCGCGATAGCCGGGCCGCCCCAGCCATGTCCGGGCCGCCGCCATGACCTGCGCGGGAGTCAGCGTCAGATAGGCCTTCAGGTCGTCCTTGTACGTGGCGGGCGAGCCGAAGACATTGTCGCGCTCCATCAGCAGCGAGCCGCGATTCTCCAGCAGTTCGTTGTTGCGGATCGTCGGCACGATCCGCGTGCTCTTCCACCGGTCCAGCGCCTCGACCGACGCTGTGCTGCGCAGGAAGGCGGCGATCGCCGCGTCCAGCGCGCGGGCCGCGACCTCCGGGTCGACACCGGTACGGACCGAACCGGTCACGCTGAACTCGCCGATCCCGCGATAGGTCAGATTGCTGACGTTGACATAGTTGAACAGCTTTTCCTGCCGGACGAGCCGTTCGGTCAGCGGCGCCGAGTCGATCCCGCCCATCAGGCTCGCCGCGGCGTCGAGCGCGAAATTGGTCTTGTCGAGCGCGCCCGGCACCGGCCAGGTGCGGGAGATGGTGGCGGTGGACACCGGCCCGGTCAGCACCTGGTCGACCGCCTTCTTCAATACCGGCACCGGTGCGACCGGCGGCGTGTTCTCCCGGCCACGCGGAATGTCGCCGAAATATTTTTCGACCTTCGCCCTGGCGGTGGCGAGATCGATGTCGCCCGCCAGCAGCAGCGTGGCGTTGTTGGGGCCGTAATAGTCCTTGAACCACTGGTGCACGTCGGCCAGCGACGCGGCGTTCAGGTCCTTCATCGACCCGATGACGCTGTGCCCGTAGGGATGCGACGCCGGATAGATGGCGTCGCGGCGGCTGTAGCCGAGGATGCTGTTGGGCTTGTTGTCGCCGTTGCGCTTCTCGTTCTGCACGACGCCGCGCTGCTCGTCGAGGACGTGCTGGGTGATCGCGCCGAGCAGATGCCCCATCCGGTCGCTTTCCATGAACAGCACCCGGTCGAGGCTGCCGGTCGGCACCGTCTCGTAATAATTGGTGTAGTCGAAGCTGGTGCCGCCGTTGATGTCGATCAGCCCGGCATCGCGCAGATGCTCGAAATAGTCGCCCGGCACATTCTCGCTGCCGTTGAACATCAGATGCTCGAACAGATGCGCGAAACCGCTGTGCCCCGCCGGCTCGAAGGTCGAGCCGACATGATAGGTGATGCTGGTATAGACCATCGGCACGGTGCGGTCGGTGAGGACGATGACCTTCAACCCGTTGGGCAGCGTGAACGTCTGGTAGGGAATGGTGAAGTCGTCGACCAGCTTGACCAGTTCCTTCGGCGCCACATAGCGGGCGGCAGCCGCCGGGCGCGCGGCACCGGTCCTGTTCGGCGCGGCATCCGCAACCATCGGCGTGAAGAGCAGCGCGGCACCGGCCAGCAACATCATACGCGGGGTCATCGACTATTCCTTGATCGTGAGGGCAGGCGCCACCGGAGCGTCGGGTCCACCGGGCGCCGATCCGACACGGGTCAGGGACAAGCGGTGCGGGCAAAGCCGTAACAGGGCGGGAACTTTTTCTTGCTTCGCGCGTGCGAAACGGATCGATGCGGATGCACCGCTCCCCCCGATGCAGGGAAAGCGGTGCACCGGGCGGGCGTCAGAATCCCTTGGTGACGCCCAGATAGAAGTTCCGCAGGCGAGGATCGCCGAACGGGCTGTAGAACAGCGGCTGCTGGGTCGCATCCAGCGGCGGCATCTTGTTGAAGACGTTGTTGATGCCTGCCCGGACCGTCATCTTCTGCGGGAAGCGGTAGGTGACGTTCATGTCGTGATAGGTCTGGCTGTCGACCTTCGCCGACCCTTGCGCGCTCACCACGGCCTGATCGGATCGCAGATAATAGCCGCTCATGTACCGCGCCTGCCAGCCGATGCTGAGCGCATCCCTGGTCCATTGCACCGAACCGCTGCCGCGCCAGCGCAGCGCGCCCTGGCCGCCGCCGATCGAGGCGAAGGCGTTGGTGATGCTCCCGGCGTAGTTCACCGCCGGAGCATCCCCGAAGGAGGCGATGGTCAGCGAGTCGACATAGGTCGCCCGGCCGACCGTCGACAGGGTGCCGCCGAACAGACTGGTGTCATAGTTGAGCGTGAAGTCGAATGCCTGCGTGCTGAGCGATTTCAGATTGACGATCGACACGTCGAGCGACGTGATCGGCCCCACCGCATACCCGCCCGACGGTGCGCCGCGGACGACGCGATCGGGGTTCTGCTGGATGAACAGTTCAAACTGTTCCTGGCTGCCGCCGAAGAACGGCGTCAGCAGCCTCGACGGATCGAAATAGACGTCCTTCTTCTGCAATTTCGTCCAGTCGATCGAGAAGCGCAGTCCGTCGATGAAATGCGGTTTCAGGATGATGCCGCCCGTAAAGGTCTTCGACGTCTCGGGCCGCACGTTCGGGTTGCCGCCGCCGAAGCCGGGCACGAGCCCGAAGCCGAACGGCGTCGCACCGATCAATTCGTTGCCGCGCAGGGGATCGTTCACCTGAAGCGCGATGAAGGGGACGGTCAGGCGCACCAGCTGGTTGAGCTGCGGCGGGAGATAGCCGGTCGTGTACGAGCCGCGCAACGTAACGCCATCGACCGGCGACCAGAGCATGCTGACGCTCGGGTCGGTGCGCGAATTGCGGGTCACGCTGCGCGGGATGATGGCGTCGGCCGTCGGGCAGCCGGCAAAATAATCGTACTTGCCGGTGACATAAGGCTCCGGGCAGGGAAAGGGGTCGACGCCGTCGCCCTTGTACGATTCATGGCGGGCGGAGAAGCGCAGTTCCAGCAGCCGGATGAGCGGCAGCGTGTGCTCGCCGCCAAGGAGCGGGAACGCGACTTCGCCATAGGCGGACCTCGCCGTCTGCCTGACCATCGGCGTATAGGTCGTGAAGGCGCCCTGATCCGTCAGGCTCGTCGCCCAGACCTCGCCGACCGTCTGGGTGTTAATTTCCGTGTTCAGGGTGATCCGCGGCCGCCCGCCCGGCAGCGTGAACGGCAGCGGCCCCGCCAGCCGCAGCGACGGCGCGATGTTCGACGAATGGCTGACACTGGACCGGTTGTTATAGGGTCCCGTATTATAGGGAACGTCCAG
Organism: Sphingomonas silueang; assembly: GCF_040049155.1. Lineage (NCBI taxonomy): Bacteria > Pseudomonadati > Pseudomonadota > Alphaproteobacteria > Sphingomonadales > Sphingomonadaceae > Sphingomonas > Sphingomonas silueang. Next base: position 204,636 of record NZ_JBDZDK010000005.1, on the reverse strand, counting down.
CGGGAAGGCGACGAGGTCGCGGAAGCCGTCGATCGCGCCTACCCCAAGGAGAGACAGATAGTTGTTGACCTGTGCCGGAGGCGTGGTTTCCCGCTCATAGCTCGCGCGGGAATAGCTCAGTTCGGCGACGGCCTGCCATTCCCACGGCAGCTGGATGATCGCGCCGCCCAGCGTCCGCAGGTTGGAATTGGTATTACGGACGTGCGTGTCGAAACGGCCGTCCGGCGGCGTGCCGAGGGCGATCGACTTCGTGAACGGATTGTTCGGCGCACTGGGCGAGATGGTGTAGACGCCGATCGAGTTGGAAAAGATGTTGACCGCGCTGGAATGTACCATGCCGACTTCGGCATAGGCGGTCAGCCAGCGATTGAACTCCCGGCGGACGGCCAGCGATCCGCTATACTGGTCGACCGGGTAGAGCAGCGGCGCGCGCTTGCCATAGCCGGAGGCGGTGTCGGGCTGGTCGAGATTATACTTGCCGATCCCCGCCAGCAGCGGGGCGATCCCGCTCTTCTGCAACCCGGCATAGCCTGCCGGAATATATCCGACCGCGGACGACAGCGTCTGGCCGCCATATTCCGGCTTGAGCTGCAACGGCGAGCCGTCGAACGTCTTGAAGTTCACCGCGCTGCCCAGCGGCGGATAGGCGAAGAAGCCGTAGAACTGCTCGGGATTATTCTTTTCGAGCGTGGTGATGCCGCGCTGGCGAATATTCTCGCGATCCCCATAGACCAGCGGATCCGCCTTGGTCCAGTTGCCGGTAAGCGAGATGCGCGTCCTGCCGTTTTCGATCGGCACCCCGGCGACGAGGTCGATCGAACCGCGGCCCTGCGCGAAATCCGTGGTGTTGCCGTAGTTGAGCGATAGTTCGCCGCCCCTGAAATCGCGGCGCAGCACGATGTTGATGACGCCGCCCGACGCGCCGCTGCCATAGATGCCCGATGCCGAGGAGGCGAGCACCTCGATACGCTCGACCGCGGAGATCGGGATGCCGGTGATCGACGGCTGGGTGATGTCGCCGCTGCCGATATTGACGCCCGGCTGGCGGCGCCCGTCGATCAGGATCAGCGTATCGCGCAGGCCGATGCCGCGCAGGTTGATGCTGCTGATCCCGACCGGCCGGTTGCCTGCGCCGCTGTTGCCCTCGTTCCCGCCGCTCACCTGGTCGCCGACGACGGGCGAGGCGTTGACGTTCAGCTGGTTGCGCAGGAACGCTTCCAGATTGGGCGCGCCGCTCTGTTCGATTTCCTTGCGGCTCATGACGATGAACGGCTGGCTGTCGTCCTGGGTGCGTTCGATGCCGGCGTTGAGCGACCAGCTCTTCTTGCCCTGCACCAGGATGTCCGGCGTCGCATTAGCGTCGAGTTCGTCTCCGGCCAAAGGGCGGAGTGCGATCGCGCCGTCCTCCGTCTCGACGATCTTCAGGTCGGTACCGATCAGCAGCGCCTGCAATGCCATCATTGCGCTATGTTCGCCGCGCACGCCGTTCGTCTGCTTCCGCCCGACATCGTCCATGCGGTAGACGATCTGCAGCTTGGTCGCCTTGCTCCAGCGCTGCAACGCTTCCGCAAGCCCCCCGGACGGAATGTCGAAGCGTTGCAGGGCCTTCTTCTGCGGCGCGGACTGCGCGGCGGCCCTGGTAGCGATGAACGGGCTAAGCGCCGTCGCGCCCATGGCGATCGCAACCACATATTTCTTCATATGCTTCCCCCGATTGCGAAACGACCTTCGTTCCGCCCCCCGGGAAAGATTGTCATTCCACGGCCGCAAATCCGTAACGGGGAATTTCAGGAAAGTTCACGATGTTGAAACATGCCGATGAATCGTCGTCATTTTCCGGGGCCTGCGCTTTTTTCGTTAGGGGTTTCGCGATGCGGGTTGTCATCGGTAGCAGGGCACTGACGACGAGGGAGTGTTTGGACGGCCGATGGTGAGCGATGCGCAGCTGGAGCGATGGTTCTGCGACGAGGTGCTTCCCCTGGAAGCGTCGCTGACCCGCTATCTGCGCCGCAACTGGCGTTCGTCCGAGCAGATCATGGACATCCGGCAAGACATATATGAGGCGGCGTTGACCGGTGGTCGGCAGGAGCTGCCCGCCAATACGGCGGGATATGTCTTCACGATCGCGCGCAACATCCTGGTCAACCGCGCCAAGCGCGAGACGATCGTCCGGTTCGATCATTACGCCGATCTGGAAAGCGTCGAGCAGGTGGTCGATCTGTCGGCGACCGATCGGCACATGGACGCCCGCGATGCGCTGCGGCGCGCGCAGGAGGGGATCGAGCGCCTGCCGCCGCGATGCCGCGAGGTCGTGCGCCTGCGCAAGATCGAGGGGCTGTCGACCCGGGAGGCGGCAGTGCGCATGGGTGTCGGCGTCGACACGATCGAACGGCAGCTGGTGCTGGGCATCCGCGCCATGGCCGATGCGATGCTGGGCGGCTCGGGCAAGATCCGCCGCGGTGCGGCGTCCGCCAGAGCCAGGGCCCGCCACCCATGAGCCGCGCCGGCGACATCGAGCAGACGGCGGCGGCATGGATCGTCCGGCAGGAAGGCGGCGACTGGTCCGACGAGGATGCCGCCGACCTTCAGGCATGGCTGGACGAGCAGATGGCGCACAAGGCCGCCTTCTGGCGGTTGCGGCATGGCTGGGCGGAGGCGGACCGGGTCGGGGCGCTGGGTTTCCACACCGCTGCGCCGCGGATGCGATCGTGGCGGACCTGGACGACGGCGCGACCGGCATGGGCCGGTGCCCTTGCCGCGTCGCTGGTGCTGGCGATCGGCGTCGGCACCCTCGCCGTGCGGCCGCCATGGTCCGGTGCGCCGAAGCCGGAGGTGATGCGGGTCCAGACGCCGGTGGGCGGACAGCGGACCATCGCCCTGAACGACGGCAGCCAGGTCAAGCTGAATACCGCGACGGTCGTGCGGACCGCCGCCGGTGACGACCCGCGCGAAGTCTGGCTCGACAAGGGCGAGGCCTATTTCGACATCGCGCATCGTCCCGACCGGCCGTTCGTGGTCCATGCCGGACCGCGCACCGTCACGGTGCTGGGCACGCGCTTCACGGTTCGGCGTGACGGCGAACGGGTGACCGTCGCCGTCCTGTCCGGCCGGGTGCGGGTGGAGGATGCCGTTGCCGATGCCGGCGAAGCGGCCCGGTCGGCGGTGATCGGGCGCGGCGATATCGCCTATGCCCAGCCGCATGGCACGCTGGTCGCGCTCGCCGCGCCGGCGCGGGTCGATGCGATGACCGGGTGGCGCGACGGGTTGCTGATCTTCGACAACCAGCGGCTGGCCGATGCCGTGGCGGACTTCAACCGCTACAGCCGCCGCCCGATCCGTATCGACGACCCAAAGGTCGCGAACATCCGCATCGGCGGCACGTTCCAGATCGGCAACAGCGCCGGTTTCCTGAACCTCCTGCATTCCGCTTACGGACTGGAAGTCCGCACGACCGATCACGAGGTGCTGGTCGGTCCCTGAACGCTATTGTCCAGTATCAATCATAGGGGGCCTCGTTGAAGGGTTTTGCACTTTTGACGGCGACGACGGCTGTCGCCTTGCTGACGCTCGTTTCGGAAACCGGGGCTGGCGCAGCAACAGGGGCGGCGGTCGCCGCTCGGGCTCAGCTTCGCGCGGTGAACCCGTCGAACGGGCTCGGCTGCCAGAGTCGATCCGCGCGCTATCCGTGGGGCCGGACAGCAATGCGGCAATGGACTCCGCGTGACACCCGGACGCCGGAGGACCCGTTCGCAACCCCAGGCCTGCTGACCGGTGCGCCGTTCTCCGCGCGCCTTGTCCAGGCATATGGCGAGGATAATGGCGAGGCCCGTCGCACCGTCATTCTCGAAATGGCGGATGGCTGTCGCCGCCAGTTCCGCGCGGAATCCTTCGTCGATGCCGATCGCGCACGCATCGATGCCGAGGTCACGCGCCATCCCAGCGCGCCTGATCCGGCGCATTATCGTCGTCGCGATGAATATGATGCCGATACGCAAAAGCTGATCGATGAAGGACGGCTCAGGGTGTATGAAACCCAGCATTTCGCGATTTGGTACGGCGTCAACAAGAACGGCTCTTTCTACAAGACGATGGCAGAGCAGGGACGTCCCTTCGACAAGGTGCTCGAGGAGACGGGCGCCTGGGCCGAGAAGCAATGGCTCATCAACCGCGACGTGCTGAACGCGCCGCTGCCCTATGCCGACAGCGCGGACAAGCAGAAGATCGGCATCCATTTTTGCGGCACCGGGCGCCCCCTGCCCGATGACGACGACATTCGGGATTGCGGCGCCAGTGGGGGAGGTGCGATCGCGATGGGCGGCCATTCGACGAAACGCGGATCGAACGTGCTGACCCATGAATTCGCGCACGTTATCCAGTTCTATACCGGCGGATACAGCGGCCGGAAAACAGCGGGTCCGTTCTGGGAAACAGGGGCGGAGTGGAATGCTTTCAAGATCAGTCCGACCTTCCCCGCCCAGCTCATCCCCTATTTCAACGCGCCCGAACGGGGACCGGTGTTCACCCAGTCCCGTTACAGCAATCACCCGGTGCTGAGCTTTCTGTTCGACAAGGACGATACCCGCGACCTCGTCTTCGGGGCATGGCGCCGCAACCTGCGCGACACCGACGGCACGTCCAGGGAGGATTATTTCCAGACCTTCGTCCGGATCGCCAAGGCGGACGGCGTCTATCCCAAGGGGTGGCGGTCTTTCGCGGACGATATGGGCTGGTATGGTGCGCGCCTCGTCAGCATGGACTTCGTGAACCAGCGAACGTTCCTCGACGTGCTCAGCATCCGCGAGCGTCCCTCTGCCGATTCCTTCGGGCGCAAGCACACCGTGCCGATCAATTTCTACACTGCGCTTACGCCGGTCGCGACCGGTGGCCAGGCAGCCGTCTACGCACCGCCGGCGCAGCGCGACCTGATGGAGTTCGGCACGCATATCGTTCCGCTGAAGGTAGTCGGCCGCTCGGTAAAGGTGACGCTGACCGGCGGCACGACCGCGAACGAGGCAGCATGGCGCTTCACGTTGGTGTCGGTCGATGCCTCGGGAGCGGCGACCTACGCGCCGATGGCCGCCGTCACCGGCAGGGGCAGTGCGACCGTCACGATGAAGCCTGCCGCGGGGGCGAAGCTGTTCCTCGCCGTCACCGCGACGCCGTACGTCTATGAGCCGATGGGCGCGGACGGGGCGAACAACCCCGGTTCTCCCACCCGCTTTCCCTATCGCGTGGACATCAGGGGCGCGACTCCCTGATCGGCTACCCGTTCCTTGCGTCGCCCGCCGGACCGCATCCGGCGGGAAGGCCGGGGTGGAACGGATGAACCGGACGATCGATGCAGCCATCTTTAGAGCGTGATGACGTGATGTTGACCCGTCGTGACGGAGCGGAATGTCGTTCGTGGACAGGAGCGAGGAAGGAACGGGGCTCTGCCCCCGTGACGGACGAGCCACGACGCCACGGAGGACATTCCGCCCGCCGCGCAGCGGTTGTCCTGAGCCGCCCGCCGGACATCGTCGCGCCGCTTGCACGGGCTACCAGCCCGCGCTGCGCGCCGCTCCTCGCCGACGAACGGCTCAGGACAATCACGACGGGTCAACACCACGTCATCCCGCTCTAAGGCATGGCAGAACGAGCCCGACCGGTTTGCATCGAACCCGCACCGCCAATCCGCCCGGATCAAACAGGGTAGACACCGCCGACTCCGCTGCGTTTGCAGCAGTCAGCCGTACCAAGCTGCTAATTCCCGAATTTTGATAAGATATTTAAATGCTTAAAAAATGGTGCCGGTTGCAGGGATCGAACCCGCGACCTTCGGTTTACAAAACCGCTGCTCTACCAGCTGAGCTAAACCGGCGTGGGGCCTGCCGTAGGATCGGCGGTCCGGCGGGTCAATCCCGAAGTCAGGCCCGAACTCAGGCGACCCCGAAGGTCCAGCCCTCGGTCCGCGCGACGGCGTCGGTCAGGCCGCCCGGTGCCCAGAGCGCGGCTTCGCCCGCCACCCGTCGCAGCCATGCCGCGCTCAGCAGCGCGTCGGTGGCATGGTCGTCATAGCGGTCGAGCAGGGCATGTGCCCCGCTGCCGAGGACGGCGAGCGCCGCGTCGAGCGTCGCCCCGTCGCGCAGCTTGCTGCGTCCCGCGCGGACCCCCGCCGCCCGCGCGGCGATGGTCGTGTAGATCTCGACCACGACCGGGCCGGTCGCGGGCAGCGGGTCGAACGGCCATACCGGCACCCGTCCGCGCAGGGCGTGCAGCACGCGCATGCCGGTCAGGCTCGACTTGCCGACCTGCGCCGCGCCGACGAGGTTGAAGCAGCTGGTGGGGGACAGGCCCGCGGCGCGCTGCCGCTCCTCGCATACGCGCAGCCGTCCGCGTCCGGCCTCGAACCGGTCGCCGCAGGCGCGGTGGCGGCGGAAATGCCGGGCGAGTTCCGCATGCGCGACGACGCTGGAGGCGGCGAGATGCGGATCGTCCGCCGCGATCGCCTCGACCAGCGCCCACAGCGTATGCGCGTCCGGGGGCGATTCCGGCCATCCGGGGAAATAGCTGCCGCGATCGCAGAAGGGCAGGGCGGGGGAGAGGTCGAGGCCGACCAGCATCTCCTCCCCGTCCGCCGCCGCCTGCCCCAGCCAGTCGGCGACGTCGCCGCGCGACCAGCCCCCGGCCCGCGTCAGCAGCACCGGCGCGTCCGGTCCCGCCGCGGCGACCGCGACCGCCAGTCCCTTCGGTCGCGCCACCGCCTGTCCCGACCAGTCGATCGCGGCGAAGCGGCGGAAGCGCCGCATCACGGGCGCGGGCCAAAGGCGCGGCGGGCGGCGATCGTCTGCCGGTCCCACCATGCGCGGCGCAGCAGCAGCGCGATCCGATCGGCGGCATCGGTGCCGTAACGGACCAGCACCACCGGATAGCCGCGATAATGATCGGTTTCCCAGAAGGTCGCCGGATCGGTCGCCAGCAGCACCTCCTTCTCTCCCTCCGCGACATGCAGCACGAAGCTGGCGGGATCAGGTGCGGTGGTGCCCGCGATGGTGCGCCCCCGCAGCCTGAGCGCCGGTTTCCCATAGCTGGTCCCGAGTTCGACGCCCGGCAGATCGGCGGCGAGCGCGACCACCGCGTCCCAGTCGTTCAGCCGCCCCGGCGACGTTCGTCCCACCATGCCATCCGCTCCGCGATACGTTGCTCGAACCCGCGTTTGGTGGGTTCGTAGAAGCGCTGGGCGTCCATCGCCTCGGGCCAGTAATCCGCGCCGGAAAAGCCGTCGGCATGGTCATGGTCATAGGCATAGCCCTTGCCATAGCCGATGTCCTTCATCAGCCGGGTGGGCGCGTTCAGGATCGACGGCGGCGGCATCAGCGATCCCGTCTCGCGCGCGCTGCGCCATGCCGCCTTCTGCGCCATGTACGCCGCGTTCGATTTGGGGGCGGTGGCGCAATAGAGGCACGCCTGCACGATCGCCAGTTCGCCCTCGGGACTGCCGAGGAAGTCATAGGCGTCCTTGGCGGCGAGGCATTGCACCAGCGCCTGCGGATCGGCGAGGCCGATATCCTCGCTGGCGAAGCGGGTCAGGCGGCGCAGGACGTAGAGCGGTTCCTCGCCCGCGGTCAGCATCCGCGCCATGTAGTAGAGCGCCGCCTGCGGGTCCGATCCGCGCAGCGACTTGTGCAGCGCGGAGATGAGGTTGTAATGCCCCTCGCGGTCCTTGTCGTACACCGCGACCCGCCGTTGCAGCAGCGCGGACAGCCCCGCCGGATCGAGCGGCGCGTCGAGCCGGATCGAGAACAGCGTCTCCGCATGGTTCAGCAGGAACCGCCCGTCGCCGTCGGCGCTGGCGATCAGTGCCGCCCGTGCGGCGGGATCGAGCGGCAGCGCGCGCCCCTCGATCGCCTCCGCCCGGTCGAGCAGTTCGCCGAGCGCGCCTGCGTCCAGCCGGTGGAGGATCAGCACCTGCGCCCGGCTGAGCAGCGCGGCGTTCAGCTCGAACGACGGATTCTCGGTCGTGGCGCCGACCAGCGTGACGGTGCCGTCCTCGACATAGGGCAGGAAACCGTCCTGCTGCGCGCGGTTGAAACGGTGGATCTCGTCCACGAACAACAGGGTGCGCTTGCCGATCCGGCCGTGCTCGCGCGCCTCGGCGAACACCTTCTTGAGGTCGGCCACGCCCGAGAATACCGCCGAGATCTGGGCATAGCGCAGCCCCACGGCGGCGGCGAGCAGCCGGGCGATCGTCGTCTTGCCGGTGCCGGGCGGCCCCCACAACACCATCGACGACAGCTTCCCCGCCGCGACCATCCGCCCGATCGCGCCGTCCGGCCCGGTCAGATGCGCCTGCCCGACCACGGCGTCGAGCGTGGTCGGGCGCAGCCGGTCGGCCAGCGGCCCGGACGGCGGCGGGGCGGGGGGTGCCGGGGGCGGATCGTCGGCGAAGAGGTCGGCCATGCCCCTGCATATAGGGCTGCTGCGAAAAGTCGGAAGCACCTCTTGCAGCTCGGCGCTTCCAAGATATATCGTAGTCTTCAAGATATATCGGAGAATGTCATGCGATTTGGAATGGGCTATGCGTCCTGGACCGGTGGGCCGCCGATGGGCGGGCGCGGGGGGCCGCGCGGGCGGGTGCTGGGCGGCGACGAACTGCGGCTGGTGCTGCTGGCGCTGATCGCCGAGAGCCCGCGCCACGGCTATGACCTGATCCGCGAGATCGAGGCGCGCACCGGCGGGGCCTATGCGCCGAGCCCCGGCGTCGTCTACCCGACGCTCACGCTGCTGGCCGACATGGGCCTGATCGAGGAACAGGCGAGCGAGGGCGCCCGCAAGCGCTTCGCCGCGACCGGGGCGGGGGCCGCGCAGGTCGAGGCCGAACGCGAGCAGGTCGCGCACCTCTTCGCACGGCTGGCGGCACTCGGCGAGCATCGCGCGCGGACCGACGGCGGGCCGATCCACCGGGCCAGGGCCAATCTGCGCGCGGCGATCCACCACCGCCTCGCCGGGCCGGAGGTGGATGCGGAGACGTTGCACGCGGTCGCCGCGATCCTCGACGAGGCGGCGCAGAAGGTGGAACGGCTGTGAGCGCCGCGACCGCCACGGCACGGGTGCCGACCGCGCACGCCGGCCGTTATCTGCAGCAACTCTGCAAGCATTGGCAGCATAATCTGGCGGTCGCGTTCACGCCCGATCACGGGACGGTCGTATTCCCGCGTGATGCGCGCGGGGCCGATCATCCGGGCGACGCGCTGGTGACGTTCGATGCCGTGCCCGATGCGCTGGACGTGCGGATCGATGCGAGTTCGCCCGAGCAGCTGGAAGGGCTGAAAGGCGCGGTCGCCCGCCATCTCGACCGCTTCGCCTTTCGCGAGGCACCGCTGGCGTTCGACTGGCGATGACCCGGCGCGCCACCCCGTGCGTTGAGGCGACATGAGCGAGACGATCGAACAACTACGCGCGCAGATGGAAGCCGCCGCCGCCGCGATGGATTTCGAGGCGGCGTCGCGGCTGCGCGACCGGATCACCCTGCTGCGCGGCGGGGCGGATGCCGATGCGGCGTCCGTCGCCGACACGCGCGGGCTGACCCGGCAGCAGCCCGGCGCGATGGGACTGGGCACCAGCCGCCAGCGCGTCGAGCCGCCCGAGGGGTGGAAGCCGCCGAAGAAGCCCGACCCGATGGTGACGCGCAAGCGGTAGGGCGGCACCGCACCGGTCCCCGCACGATCACAACGCGACCGTTCGTGTCGAGCGCAGTCGAGACACCTCATGCACCACGCGCGGCACGTCCCTCGACTTCGCTCGGGACGAACGGGGGAATCGCGAAGGGTCAGACCCCGGCGTCGGTCAGCCGTTCCAGCTGGTCCCTGCTCAGGTCCAGCCGCCACGCGCCGACCAGTTCCTCCAGTTGCGCCACGCTGGTCGCGCTGGCGATCGGCGCGGTCACGCCCTCCTGCGCCGCGAGCCATGCCAGCGCGATCTGCGCCAGCGTCGCGCCGGTTTCCGCCGCCACCGCGTCCATCGCCGCCAGCACCGCAGCGCCCCTGCCGTCGAGCAGGTCGCGCATCGATCCGCCGCGCACGCTTTTGCCGAGGTCGGCCTCGCTGCGGTACTTGCCGGTCAGGAACCCGGCGGCGAGTCCGTAATAGGGGGCGACCCCGATGTTGTGCTCGACGCACAGGTTCTGGAGTTCGCCCTCGTACTTGTGGCGGCTGACGAGATTGTATTCGGGTTGCAGCGCATGGAAGCGCGGCAGGCCCTCCGCCGTCGCCAGGTCCAGCGCCGCCTTCAGCCGCATCGCGCCGAAGTTCGACGCGCCGAGCACGCGCACCTTGCCCGCGTCGATCAGCCTGGCGAACGCGGCGAGATAGTCGCCCTGCGGCGTGTCGCTGTCGTCCTGATGTGCGTAATACAGGTCGATGCGGTCGGTGCCGAGCCGCTTGAGCGAGGCCTCCGCCGCCGCCGCGATCCGCGCGGGGGCCAGCTTCTCGCCGCCGTCGCCCGGCAGCATGCCGACCTTGGTCGCGATCAGCACCGCATCACGCTTGCCCGACGTGCGCAGCCATTCGCCGATGATCGTCTCCGACTCGCCGCCTTCGTGGCCGTCGACCCATGCCGAATAAACATCGGCGGTATCGATCATGGTGCCGCCATGATCGACGAACGCATCGAGGATGCGGAAGCTCTCCGCCCGGTCGATGGTCCAGCCGAAGACGTTGCCGCCGAGGATCATCGGCGGGGTGTGCAGGTCGGTCGCGCCCAGCGTGCGCATCGGCAGGTCGGTCATCGTCATTCCTTCGCCTCGCTGTTCACCGTCTCCGCCGACAGTGCATTGGCATCGAGCATCGCCGCCGCATCGTTGAGCGCGGCGGCCTCGCTCTCGCTCACCCCGCCTGCCGCGGGCGCATCGCCGTCGCCGCATCCGGCGAGCAACAGGGCGAAGGGAAGGGCAAGGACCGGCAGGCGACGCATGAGCTGCTCCAAACGAAGAAGGCCGCATCCCGTTGCACCGGGATGCGGCCTTCGCCTCTAGAGTCCGATCCGCTTGCGTGGAAGCGGCACCGGTGCCGCCCTGATCCAGCTTTGCGGGATCGGACTCTAACCGATCGCGGGGATCAGCGCTGCATGTCGCGACCGGCCTTTTCGAGTTCGCGGCCCGCCGCGGCGCTGGCGTTGTCTGCGGCGCGGTCGGCGCGCTCGGCACCGCGATCGATCGCCGCACCGGCGCGGTCGGTGGCATTGTCGATCTTGTCGGCGGCGCGGTCGGTCGCGTTTTCGGCGGCGCCGATCGCGCGTTCACCGGCGGCCTTCACGTCGCTGACCGCTTCGCCCATCGTCGAGTTCACGTCGGCGGCCACGGCATCGGCGGCCTCGCCGGTTTCGTTCTGGGCTTTCTGGCTGCACGCGCCGATCGAGAAGGCGGCGGCGGCGAGCGGCAGGAGGATCAGCTTCTTCATGGTCAGCCCTTTCACGTCGAGTAGGATTCGCCGCCCAACGCGTGGAACCGGGGCTGGTTTCATCAACGGAACGACATCGACGGTATTAAGCAAGTCGATTGACCTGATATAAAGATATCTTTATATCCCGCTGCATGATCGAGGCACTCGAGATATTGCGCGCGGCGAGCGACGCTACCCGCCTGCGGGTGCTGGCGCTGTTGCGCGCGATGGAGCTGTCGGTCGGCGAACTGGCGCAGGTGCTGGGGCAGAGCCAGCCGCGCGTCAGCCGCCATGTGAAGATCCTGTGCGACGCGGGGCTTACCGTCCGGCGCAAGGAGGGAAGCTGGGTGTTCGTCGCGCTGGGCAGAGCGGCGGTGGTGACGCCGCTGCTCGATGCGCTGGACGCATGGCTGCCCGAGGGCGACCAATGGGGCGCCGCCGACCGCGCGCGGCTGGCGGCGGTGCGCGCGGATCGCGCGGCGGCGGCGGCGGCATGGTTCGAGGCGCACGCCGGGGAGTGGGACGCTATCCGCTCGCTGCATGTCGCCGAGGAAGCGGTCGAGGCGGCGATGGCGCGGACGCTGGGCGGCAGCCGGATCGACCTGCTGGTCGATATCGGCACCGGCACCGGGCGGATGCTCGAACTGTTCGCACCGCAGGCGCGCGCGGCGATCGGCATCGATCGATCGTCCGAGATGCTGCGCCTCGCCCGCGCCAAGCTGACCGAAGGCGGGCTGGATCATGCCGAGCTGCGGCAGGCGGACCTGTACGCGCTGCCGCTGGCGGCGGGGGTGGCGGATGCGGCGGTGCTGCACCATGTCCTGCACTTCGCGCAACATCCCGGCGCGGCGATCGCCGAGGCCGCGCGCGTGCTGGGGCCGGGCGGGCGGCTGCTGATCTGCGACTTCGCGCCGCACCAGCGCGAGGAACTGCGCTCGCGCGACGCGCATGCCCGGCTGGGCTTCAGCGACGAACAGATATTGCGGTGGTTCGCCGATGCGGGGCTGGCCCCCGTGTCGGTCGAGACGCTGGACGGGGCCGAACTGACGGTCAAACTATGGATGGGGCGTCGCACCGGCGACGTGCAAGAGGTGAAGGCGGCATGACTCCGACCGTTTCCGACATGGAAGAAGCACGGCGCGCGCTCGACGCGCCGCTGTTCGCCGATCTGGCGGGCGACTGCACCGTTTCGTTCGAGTTCTTCCCGCCCAAGAACGAGAAGATGGAAGCGGCGCTGTGGGAAACCGTGCGCGCGCTCGAACCGCTGGCGCCGAAGTTCGTGTCGGTGACGTACGGCGCGGGCGGCTCCACCCGCGAGCGCACCCATGCGACCGTCGCGCGCATCGCCCGCGAAACCTCGATGCCCGCCGCCGCGCACCTGACCTGCGTCGAGGCGACCCGTGCCGAGATCGATCAGGTGGCGCAGGAATATTGGGCCGCCGGGGTGCGCCACATCGTCGCGCTGCGCGGCGATCCGCCGACGATGGGGCAGAAGTTCGTCGCCCATCCGAACGGCTATGCCAACGCCGCCGAACTGGTGGCGGGCCTCCAGAAGCTGCACCCGTTCGAGATTTCGGTCGCCGCCTATCCCGAATGCCACCCGGATTCGGCGCACCGGCAGGCCGATCTCGACAATCTCAAGCGCAAGATCGATGCCGGGGCGACCCGCGCGATCACGCAATTCTTCTTCACCCCCGAAGCCTTCTTCCGCTTTCGGGACGCGGCCGCCGCCGCGGGGATCAACGCCGATCTGGTGCCGGGCATCCTGCCGGTGTCGAACGTGGGGCAGGTGCGCAAGTTCGCGGGGCTTTGCGGCGCGACGATCCCGCCGTGGATGGACCGGCTGTTCGAGGGGCTGGACGACCACCCCGGCGCGCGCACGCTGGTCGCCGCGACCGTGGCGGCGGAGATGTGCCGCAAGCTGTATGCGGGCGGAGTGCGCGACTTCCATTTCTACACGCTCAACCGTGCCGAACTGTCCTATGCGATCTGCCACCTGATGGGGCTGCGTCCGAAGGCGAAACCGGTCGCGGTCGCGGCCTGAACCAAACAGCAATCCCGTTTGGTTCGAGCAGTTTCGAGCGAAGCCGAGAAACGACCGTCGAGAACGCCTTCTCGACTGCGATCTCGACAGGCTCGATCTTCGCTCGAAGCAAACGGGTAGGGATGACAATAACATGACCACCGCCCGCGAACGCCTGAACGCCGAAGCCGCCAAGCGCGTCCTCATCACCGACGGCGCCTTCGGTACCGAGATCCAGAACTGGAAACTGTCCGAGGCGGACTATGCCGGGCAGCTGACGCTCGGCCATGACCAGAAGGGCAACAACGACATTCTGGCGATCACGAAGCCGGAGGTGCCCGAGACGATCACCCGCGCCTATCTCGACGCCGGGTCGGACATCGTATCGACCAACACGTTCAGCGCGAACCTCATCAGCCAGGCCGACTATGGTGCGGAATCGCTGGTCGCCGACATCAACATCGAGAGTGCGAAGATCGCGCGTCGCCTTGCCGACGACTATGCCGCGCGCGACGGCCGGCCGCGCTTCGTGGCGGGTGCGATCGGGCCGACCAACAAGACGCTGTCGCTGTCGCCGGACGTGAACGATCCGGGTTATCGCGAGATCGATTTCGATTATCTGAAGAACGTCTATCGCGAACAGATCGACGCGCTGGTGCACGGCGGCATCGATTTCGTGCTGATCGAGACGGTGTTCGATACGCTGAACGCCAAGGCGGGCGTGATGGCCGCGATCGAGGCGGGGCAGGCGCTGGGCCGCGACCTGCCGATCATGCTGTCGATGACGCTGACCGACCTGTCGGGCCGCAACCTGTCGGGCCATACCGTCGAGGCGTTCTGGCACGCGGTCCGCCATGCGAAGCCGGTGACGATCGGGCTGAACTGCTCGTTCGGCGCGGAACAGCTGCGCCCGCACGTCAAGACGCTCTCCGACATCTGCGACACGCTCATCATGGTCTATCCCAACGCCGGACTGCCCAACGAACTGGGCGCCTATGACGAGGCACCGGCGACCACCGCCGGTCTGGTCGGCGACTGGGCGGACCACGGGCAGGTCAACATCCTCGGCGGCTGCTGCGGCTCCACGCCCGCGCATATCAGGGCGATGGCGGAGCGGGTCCGGGGCGTCACCCCGCGCAAGGTGCCGCAGGTGCCGGTGCGTACCCGCCTCGCCGGGCTGGAACCGTTCACGATGGCGGCGTAAGGCCCGCCAGCGGGAGAGGGCGAAACGATCCTCCCCGGCACCGGGAGGGGGACCATCCGCAGGATGGTGGAGGGGGGTCTCCGCCATCGCTATCGTGTCGTTCGAGGAGACCCCCCTCCACCATGCTGTCGCATGGTCCCCCTCCCCGCGGAGCGGGGAGGATTTGAGAAACCTCCATGACCAACGCCTCGACCAATTTCGTCAACATCGGTGAGCGCACCAACGTCACCGGATCGGCCCGCTTCAAGAAGCTGGTGATGGCGGGCGACTATGCCGCCGCGGTCGAGGTCGCGCTGCAACAGGTCGAAAGCGGCGCGCAGGTGCTCGACGTCAACATGGACGAAGGGCTGCTCGACGCGCATCACGCGATGACGACCTTCCTCAAGCTGATCCAGGCCGAGCCGGACATCGCCCGTATCCCGGTGATGGTCGACAGCTCGAAATGGGACGTGATCGAGGCGGGGCTGAAGTGCGTGTCCGGCAAGCCGATCGTGAACTCGATCAGCATGAAGGAGGGGGAGGAAGCGTTCCTCCACCACGCGCGCATCTGCATGCACTATGGTGCGGCGGTCGTGGTGATGGCGTTCGACGAGGTGGGCCAGGCCGATACCCGGGCGCGCAAGGTCGAGATCTGCACCCGCGCCTACGACCTGCTGACGGGGATCGGCTTCCCGCCCGAGGACATCATCTTCGACCCCAACATCTTCGCGGTGGCGACGGGCATCGAGGAGCACAACAACTACGGCGTCGACTTCATCGAGGCGTGCCGCGAGATCAAGGCGCGCTGCCCGCACTGCCATATCTCGGGCGGGCTATCGAACCTGTCGTTCAGCTTCCGCGGCAACGAGCCGGTGCGCCGCGCGATGCACTCGATCTTCCTCTACCACGCGATCCCGGCGGGGATGGACATGGGGATCGTGAACGCAGGCCAGCTCGACGTGTACGACACGATCGATCCGGAACTGCGCACCGCCTGCGAGGACGTGATCCTCAACCGCGATTCCGGTGCGACCGACCGGCTGATCGCGCTGGCCGAGACGTACAAGGGCACCGATGCGGTCGCCGAAAAGGCGGCGGCGGAATGGCGCTCGCTCCCCGTGGTCAAGCGGCTGGAATATGCGCTGGTCAAGGGCATCGACGCGCATGTCGTCGACGATACCGAAGAATGCCGCCGGCAGTTCGCCCGGCCGATCGAGGTGATCGAAGGCCCGCTGATGGACGGGATGAACGTCGTCGGCGACCTGTTCGGATCGGGCAAGATGTTCCTGCCGCAGGTGGTGAAGTCCGCCCGCGTGATGAAGAAGGCGGTCGCCCACCTGCTCCCCTTCATCGAGGCGGCGAAGGAGCCGGGTGCCAAGGGCAAGGGCAAGATCATCATGGCGACCGTCAAGGGCGACGTCCATGATATCGGCAAGAACATCGTCGGCGTGGTCCTGCAATGCAACGGGTTCGACGTGGTCGACCTGGGCGTCATGGTGCCGTGGACGAGGATATTGGAAGCGGCGAACGAGAATGACGCCGACATGATCGGGCTGTCGGGCCTCATCACCCCGTCGCTGGACGAGATGGTGACGGTGGCGGAGGAGATGAAGCGGGCGGGGATGACCATGCCGCTGCTGATCGGCGGGGCGACCACGTCCAAGGTCCATACCGCGCTGCGCATCTCGCCTGCGTACGACGGGCCGATCGTCCATGTGCTCGACGCGAGCCGCGCGGTCGGCGTCGCCACCACGCTGGTCAGCGAGACGGGCCGCGACGCCTATGTCGAACAGGTCGCCGCCGATTACGAGGCGGTGCGGATCGCGCGTGCGGGCAAGGGGCAGAGCGAGCTGACCCCGCTCAGCGATGCCCGCGCCAACGGCTTCAAGGCCGATTTCGCGCAGAAGCCCGCCGCCCCGGCGCGGCCCGGCCGCCATGTGTTCGACGACTGGGACCTGGCCGACGTGCGCGACTATATCGACTGGACGCCCTTCTTCCGCGCGTGGGAACTGGCGGGCAACTTCCCGGCGATCCTGAACGACGCGGTGGTCGGCGAGAGTGCGACCTCGCTCTACGCGGATGCGCAGGCGATGCTCGACCGTATCATCGCCGAGAAGTGGCTGACGGCGAAGGGCGTCGCCGCGCTGTGGCATGCCCGCGCGCACGGCGACGACGTGATCGTCGACGTGCCCGCCGAACAGATCGAACCCGCGCTCGAGGCGGGCCGCGTCTCGCCGCTGTCGGGGGTGCCGCACGACTTCGCCACGCCGATGCAGACGACCCACGCGACCCATGCGATCCGCATGCCGTTCCTGCGCCAGCAGGTGCAGAAGCGCGAGGGGCGGGCGAACATGTGCCTCGCCGATTTCGTCGATCCCGCGGGCGACTGGATGGGCGGCTTCGCGGTCGGCATCCACGGGATCGATCCGCATATCGCGCGGTTCAAGGCGGAGAACGACGACTATCAGGATATCCTGCTGAAGGCGCTGGCCGACCGGCTGGCGGAAGCGTTCGCCGAGCGGCTGCACCACCATGTGCGCACCGACCTGTGGGGCTATGCGCCCGACGAGCAGCTGACCAACGAGGCGATGATCCGCGAACAGTATCGTGGCATCCGCCCCGCGCCCGGCTATCCGGCGTGCCCCGACCACAGCCAGAAGCCGATCCTGTTCGCGATGCTGGGCGCGGAGGAGGCGACCGGCATCACGCTCACCGACAGCTTCGCGATGCTGCCGACCGCCGCCGTATCGGGCTTCTACTTCGGCCATCCCGACAGCGCCTATTTCGGCGTGGCGCGCATCGGGCGCGACCAGCTGGAGGACTATGCCGCGCGGCGCGGGGTGAGCATCGAACAGGCGGAGCGCTGGCTGCGCCCGAATCTGGATTGATCTTACTGCTTCTTCGTCACCCCGGACTTGTTCCGGGGACCACCTCGCCGCAGGCGCCGCCCCGGAAGCTGTAAGCGCACCGCCTGCCGAACGGTGGGCCCCGGAACAGGTCCGGGGTGACGGTCCGCAAGTGCGTCGAACCGAACGAACCAAAGCTCCCGCCGCTCGTTACCAGCCGCAATGAAACGATATGTTGTAACTTCGCGGCCGATGCGGCATAGCCGCGCGATGCGCAGTACCGCCATCCGTCCGGCCGGAGTCGAGGGCCGTCTCGACCGTATCGGCATGCTGCTGTCCGGGCTGTGCGCGGTGCATTGCGTTTCCACCGTGATCCTGACGCTTCTGCTCGCATCGGTCGGCGGCGTGTTGCTGCACCCGGCGATCCATGAGGTCGGGCTGGCGATCGCCGTCGCGATCGGCGTCGTCGCGCTGGGGAGCGGCTATCTACGGCACGGTCGCCGCCTGCCGACGCTGGTCGGCGGGATCGGGCTGGCCGTCATGGCGGGTGCGCTGGCATTGCCGCACGGCCTGCCCGAAGCGCTGGCGACGATCGCGGGCGTATCGCTGCTGGCGTTCGGCCATCACCTGAACCGTCGCGCCGCCTGATCGGCTTGCCGCCTGCGGTCGGTGCCCCTATTTCGGGCGGCATGGCGCACGAGCATCACGAACATCACGGGCCCGCATGGAACAAGGCCGCCGAAACCGCGCTGACCCGCGCGGGCGAGCAATGGACCGCGATGCGCGCCAGCATCTTCGACGTGCTCGCCTCGTTCGACAAACCTGCCTCCGCCTATGACATCGCCGATGCCGTATCGAAGGCGCAGGGGCGGCGGGTGGCGCCCAACAGCGTCTATCGCATCCTCGACCTGTTCGTGAATGCGAACCTCGCCCGGCGGGTGGAGAGCGCGAACGCCTATATCGCCAACACCCATCCCGACTGCATGCACGACTGCATCTTCCTGGTGTGCGACCGTTGCGGGCAGACGACGCATATCGACGACGACAGCATTACGCGGACGGTGCGGACGGCGGCGTCGGGCGCGGGATTCACCCCGGTGCGCCCGGTGATCGAGGTGCGCGGTACCTGCGCTGCGTGCAGTGCCGCATCGCCGGCTGCGTGAACCTGCACTGAATCTGCACGATAGTTTGTCCGGCGGCGACCCTGCGGCCAATCGACAGTCCGGTTGACCTGGGATACAGACCGCCGATGGCCGATACTCCTAGCACGCCGCTGCTCGACACCGTTCAGACGCCCGCCGACCTGCGCAAGCTCGCCCCCGGCGACCTCAGGCAACTCGCCGACGAACTGCGGCAGGAGACGATCAGCGCGGTCGGCACCACCGGCGGGCATCTGGGTTCGGGGCTCGGCGTGGTCGAGCTGACCGTCGCGATCCATTATGTGTTCGACACCCCCGCCGACCGGCTGGTGTGGGACGTCGGCCATCAATGCTATCCGCACAAGATCCTGACCGGGCGGCGCGACCGCATCCGGACGCTACGGCAGGGCGGCGGTCTGTCGGGCTTCACCAAGCGGTCCGAGAGCGAATACGACCCGTTCGGCGCAGCGCACTCGTCCACCTCGATCTCGGCGGCGCTGGGCTTTGCGGTGGCGAACAAGATCGCGGGCACGCCGGGCAAGGGCATTGCGGTGATCGGCGACGGCGCGATGTCGGCGGGCATGGCCTATGAGGCGATGAACAACGCCGAACAGGCGGGCAACCGGCTGGTCGTGATCCTGAACGACAACGACATGTCGATCGCGCCGCCGGTGGGTGGCCTGTCGGCCTATCTGTCGCGAATCGTGTCGAGCCGCGAATTCCTCGGCATCCGCGAGGCGTTCAAGAAGATCGCCCGCCGCCTGCCGCGCCCGCTGCACACCGCCGCGCGCAAGACCGACGAATTCGCCCGCGGCATGGCGACCGGCGGCACGCTGTTCGAGGAACTGGGCTTCTATTACGTCGGGCCGATCGACGGGCATAACCTCGACCATCTGATCCCGGTGCTGGAAAACGTCCGCGATGCGGAGGAGGGGCCAATCCTCGTCCATGTCGTGACCAAGAAGGGCAAGGGCTATGCGCCCGCCGAGGCTGCGGCGGACAAGTATCACGGCGTCCAGAAGTTCGACGTCATCACCGGCACGCAGGTGAAGGCCCCGGCCGGACCGCCGCAGTACCAGAACGTGTTCGGCCACACCCTGTCGTCGCTGGCCGACACCGATCATCGCATCTGCGCGATCACCGCCGCCATGCCTTCGGGCACCGGGCTCGATCGCTTCGCCAAGGCGCATCCCGACCGTTTCTTCGACGTGGGCATCGCCGAACAGCATGCGGTGACGTTCGCGGCCGGGCTGGCGGCGCAGGGGATGCGACCGTTCTGCGCGATCTATTCGACCTTCCTCCAGCGCGCGTACGACCAGGTCGTGCACGACGTGTGCATCCAGAACCTGCCCGTGCGCTTCGCGATCGACCGCGCGGGCCTCGTCGGTGCCGACGGCGCGACCCATGCGGGCAGCTTCGACGTGACCTATCTCGCCACGCTGCCCAACATGGTGGTGATGGCGGCGGCGGACGAGGCGGAGCTGGTCCATATGACCTATACCGCCGCCGAATATGACGCGGGGCCGATCGCGGTGCGCTATCCGCGCGGCAACGGCACCGGCGTGGCGCTGCCCGAAATTCCGCTGAAGCTGGAGATCGGCAAGGGGCGGCTGGTGCGCGAGGGGCACAAGGTCGCGATCCTGTCGCTCGGCACGCGGCTGGAGGAGGCGCTGAAGGCCGCCGATGCGCTGGAGGCCAAGGGGCTGTCGACCACCGTCGCCGACCTGCGCTTCGCCAAGCCGCTGGACGAAGCGCTGATCCGCAAGCTGCTGACCGCCCATGAGGTCGCGGTGACGGTCGAGGAGAATGCGGTCGGCGGTCTGGGCGCGCACGTCCTGACGCTGGCGAGCGATACGGGGCTGATCGATGCCGGGCTGAAGCTGCGCACGATGCGCCTGCCCGACATCTTCCAGGATCAGGACGCGCCCGCGAAGCAGTACGACCAGGCGGGCCTCAACGCGCCGCAGATCGTCGATACGGTGCTGTCCGCGCTGCGCTGGAACGAGAGCGGGGTCGCCGAAGCCCGCGCATGACCGGCGCGCAGAAGGCCGCGGCGATCATCGCGCTGGTGGTGATCGCGATGGCTGCGTTCAACTGGTCGCTGTGGCGGCGGCTGAAGGCGGCGCAGGCGGAGCGTGCCGGGTGGAGCGCGGCGGATTTCGACGCGCAACTGGTCGCCAACGGGGTGCCGGACGAGGTGGCGGTAGTGACGCGGGAGTTGGTCGCGGGCTATTATGGCGCGGACATCGCGCCGCATCCGGATGACGACTTCGGGCGGTTTCTTGGTGTGGATGAAACCGAAGTCGCTGACGTGGCCGCGACGGGATGCGAAGAACTCGGCCTGCCGCGACCGGACGCACACGCCATTCCTCCCATCCGCGACGTGCGTGATCTGGCGGAATATCTCGCAAGTCGAGCAGGTCTGGCGAACGTAACCGTTCGTCCTGAGTAGCCGCTGAGCGAAGTCGAAGCGGCGTATCGAAGGACTGTTGCGGTGTGTGCTTCGATACGGGCCTTCGACAAGCTCAGTCCCTACTCAGCACGAACGGTTCGGTATTTCGCCTTCGTGTGACGAACCCTCATCCCACCGCCGCGCGCACCGGCACCGACGCGCTGTACAGGCTGGCCCCCCGCTCGTCGCGCAGGTCGAACGACAGCAGGTCGCCCGCCACCTGCACCATGCCGAACCCGGCCGCCGCCTTGCAGAAGCGCGTGCCCTCGACCGGCGCGACCGGGCGCGCCTCCATGCCGCCGCCGCACTGGATCATGTCGATCCCGTCGCGGCGGATGTGCTGCAGGTCATGGTCGTGGCCCGCGATATAGGCCTGCACCCCGTGCCGCTTCAGGATGGGGAGCACGCGCGCGATGATCTCCGGCTGGTCGCCGTGCCCGCTGCCGCCCGATCGGATCGGATGGTGGCCGGTCACGATCTTCCACTTGGCGCGCGACTGGGCCAGCGCGCCGTCGAGCCACGCGAGTTGCGCCGCCGTGTCCTGCGACAGCGTGTTGCGCCCGATCGGCCTGGTCGCATCGGCGCGATAGCGTTCGACGAACGGCGACGTGTCGATCGCGAACAGATCGACGTCTGCACGCACCAGCGCCGGATCGCGCAACTGGTAATAGCGCGCGGGCATGCGCCAGCGGCGGCTCTTCGCCATATAGTCGATCTGCGCCTGCGGATTGCCGCGATAGTCGTGGTTGCCGAGCAGCGCGTACCACGGCACCTGCAACGCGGGGTGGGTATAGACCTGCTCGAACACGCTGTTCCACAGCGGGTCGTCGACCGACGCCACGCCGTCGCTGTAGAAATTGTCGCCGATCGCCAGCACGAAATCGCTCTGCGCGGCACCGGCGGTGCGGCCCATGGCGGCGGCGACATGATGCTGTTCGGGCGTGTCCCGGCCCCAGTCGCCCAGCACCACGAAGTTGCAGCCGCGCGGGGCGGGGCGGGCGGCGGCGGCGACGCCCCATCCGGCGGCCCCCACGGCGAAGCTGCCCAGAAGCGTGCGGCGGTCGATGCGGATCGTCATGGCGTGGAACCCCCTGAACACGCTCTAACCACCCGAATGTTACGATGCGGTTGCACCGTCGGGCGCTTCCCGTCCTAACCCGGCCTTAACCCGTCCCGGTCCATGTGCCGTACAGGAACGGGCGGAGCCGCATGGACGATCTGTTGCAGGAATTCATCGCCGAGACCCGCGAGACGCTGGAGGCGCTCGCGGGAGAGATCGTCGCGTGGGAAGCCGCGCCGGACGATCGCGCGCGGCTGGATGCCATCTTCCGCTTCGTCCATACGGTGAAGGGAAGCTGCGGCTTCCTCGATCTGCCGCGGCTGTCGCGGCTCAGCCATGCGGCGGAGGATGTGCTGGCCGACGTCCGCGACGGTCGGCGACGCCCGGATCGCGCGCTGGTCGATGCGGTGCTGGCGATCGTCGACCGGATCGGCGCGCTGGTCGAAGCGATCGATGCGGGCGCGCCGCTGAGCGACGAGGGCGAGGAACGGCTGATCGCGGCGCTGGCACCGGGCGGTTCCCCGCCGGTATCGCCGCCGGTCGAGCCGTCGCGGACCTCCGCGCGCGGCGTACGGCGCAACGTGCGGCTGAACATCGATCTGCTCGACCGGATGATGGTCGGCATGTCCGACATGGTGCTGGTGCGCAACGAACTGGTCCGGCGGCTGCGCGACATCGACCTCGATCCTGCGCTGGAGGCGGCGGTCGAGCGGCTGTCGGCCTCGGTCGCCGACATGCGCGACGCGGTGATGCGCACCCGGATGCAGAAGATCGAGACGCTGTTCTCGGCACTGCCGCGCATGGTGCGCGATACCGCCGCGACGCTGGGCAAGGCGGTGACGCTGACGATCGACGGCAGCGACGTCGAACTCGACCGCGAGATGGTCGAGGTCATGCGCGATCCGCTGCTCCACATCGTGCGCAACGCGATCGACCACGGCATCGAAGCGCCTGCCGAGCGCCGCGCGGCGGGCAAGCGCGAGACCGGGCGGCTGCACATCACCGCGCGCCAGTCGGGCAACCAGATCATGCTGGAGATCGCCGACGACGGGCGCGGCATCGATACCGACGCGCTGATCCGCAAGCTGGCGCGGCAGGGTGAGCGGAGCGAGGCGGAACTGCGCGCGCTGTCGCCCGCCGCACGGTGCGAACTGGTCTTCGCGCCGGGCCTGTCGTCGCGCGACACCGCGACCGAAATCTCCGGGCGCGGGGTCGGCATGGATGTGGTGAAGGCGGCGGTCGACCAGATCGGCGGCCGCATCGCGCTGGACAACATGCCGGGACGGGGCTTGCGCATCGCGCTCCAGATCCCGCTCACCCTGTCGATCGTCTCGACGATCATCGTCCGCGCGGGCGAGCACCATTTCGCCATTCCCCGCCAGTCGATCGGCGAGATCGTCAACCGGCGCGCGGCGAACATCCGGGTCGACCGGATCGGCGGCGCGCAGGTCGCGACGGTGCGCGACCGGCGGTTGCCGGTGGTCGACCTGTGCGACCTGCTCGGCGTGGAGCGTGGCGCGGCACCGGGCGGGGAGATGCTGGTCGTGATCGGCATCGGCGCGGGCGACTATGCGCTGGCGGTCGATCAGCTGTGCGATACCGAGGAACTGGTGGTGAAGCCCGCCGCGCCGGCGGTGATGGCGGTCGGCCTCTATACCGGCCAGACGCTGCCCGACACCGGACAGCCGATGCTGCTGCTCGACTGCGCCGGGGTGGCGCAGGTCGCCGGGCTGCATTTCGGCGACCGGCTGCAACCCGCCGACGACGCGCAGGAACAGGCCGATCCGGCTATCCCCGCCCTGCTGTTCGAGGATCTCGACGGGGAGCGTCGGGTGATGGCCCTGGCCGTCATCGACCGGATCGAGAAGGTCGCGCCCGGGAACCTTCGCACGACCGCCGGGCGGTTGCGCCTGTCGATCGACGGGCGGATCGTGCCGGTCGAGGCGATGGGACCGTGCGACCTGACGTGCCCGGTCGAGCTGCTTCGCCTGACCGACGGTACCGTGGAAGTCGCCTATGCGATCCGCGCGGCGCTGGATATCGTCGGCCTGCCGGAGGAAATGGTCCCGGCGACGGTGGCGGGGCCGGTGGCGGGCGTGGTGATGCTCGACGGCGAACAGGTGGAACGGATCGATCCGCTGTGGCTGTTTGAACAGCATGTCGCGGTCGGCGCCGCCGGGCGGGCGGCGCGCCCCACCTGCCTGCTGACCGATGCGGGCGGGTGGATGGGCACCTTCCTGCGCCCGATGCTGGAGCAGGCGGGCTATCGCACCATCGACCGGATCGAGGGCGACGCGACGCCTGCGCTGATCCTCGCCCCGGCGGGCGAGGCGGTCGCGGGCGGCGTGCCGGTGGTACGGCTGCGCGACCGGGCGGACGATACCGGCGACGGCAGCATCTATCGCTACGACCGGGAAGGCGTGCTGCGGGCGGTGCGCCGCGTGACGGGGGCATGAGCATGGCCGAACTGCTGCTGCTGGCGACGATCGACGGGCAGGACGTGGTGATCCGGTCCGATCAGGTCGAATCGGTGGTCGACATCGGGCCGGTGACGCCGGTCCCGCGCGCGCTCCGCGCGGTGCGCGGACTGGCGGCGCTGCGCAGTCGGGTGGTGACGGTGATCGACACCGGGATCGCGCTGGACCCCGCCGCCGTCGCGCCGCCGCGCCGCCGCGCCGTGGTCACGCGGGTGGAGGGGCATTATTACGCGCTCCTGCTCGACAGGCTGAATGACGTGGCCGAATTTCCGGTCCTGCCGCTCACCCCCGGCCTCGTCCTCGATCCGCGCTGGGCGCAGGTCGCCGATGCGATGATCGAGCGGGACGGGCATCCGATATTGCTGATCGACCTGCCCGCGGTGATCGCCCGCGCGACCGGCGAACGGCGCAGCGCGGCTTAACGCGACGGTTACGAAGTCCGGCGCAAGGTCGGACGATACAGGGGGAGCAGGGGCTGACGATGAAGACGTGCTTGGTGGTGGATGATTCGAAGGTGATCCGCAAGGTTGCCAGGCATATCCTCGAAGCGCTCGCCTATGACGTGCGCGAGGCTGCCGACGGGCGCGAGGCGCTGGCGATCTGCGCGGAATCGTCGCCCGACGTGATCCTGCTCGACTGGAACATGCCGGTGATGAGCGGCATGGATTTCCTGCGCGCGCTGCGCCAGAGCGAGGGCGGCCACCGGCCCAAGGTGGTGTTCTGCACCACCGAGAACGGCATGGCCTATATCCGCGCCGCGATCGAGGCGGGGGCGGACGAATATGTCATGAAGCCGTTCGACCGCGAGACGCTGGAGAGCAAGCTCCAGATCGTCGGCCTTTCCTGAACCCCGCGGGCGGCACGATGGGGCTCGCTCGTCTCCGCACCGAAGCGACGGTCGAAACGCCGGTACGCATCATGCTGGTCGACGATTCGGTGGTGGCGCGCGCGGTGATCGCCCGCATCGTCGAGGGGATGGCGCACCACCGCATCGTCGCGGCGGTCGGCGGCGTGGTGGCGGCAGGCCAGGTACTGGCGCGCGAGCGGGTGGACGTCATCCTGCTCGACCTGAACCTGCCCGGCGTCGACGGGCTGGCGGGACTGCCGATGCTCGCCGCACTGGCCCCCGATGCCGCGATCATCGTGCTGTCGGGCAGGTGCGACGACGGTTCGCCCACCGCGCTCCACGCGCTGTCGCTCGGGGCGGCGGCGACGATCGCCAAGCCCGCATCGGCTGCGATGAACGCCGGGTTTGCCGATCGGCTGGAGCATGCGATCGACGTCGCGCTGCGCCGGCAGCCGGGCACCCGTGCCTGCGCCTTCGACGTGGTGGCGATCGGCGCATCGACCGGCGGCATCCATGCGCTGGCACCGCTGCTTGCGGCGATTCCGATCGACGATCCCGTACCGATCCTGGTGACGCAACATCTGCCTGCGGCATTCACCGACTATTTCGCGCGACAACTGGCGTCGATGTCGGGCCGTCCGGTCGATATCGGGGACGACAGCCTGCGCGTGCGGCGCGGGCGGATCATCCTTGCGCCGGGCGACGCCCATCTGCGCGTGGTCGCCACCACCGAAGGTGCCGCGATCCGCCTCGATCGCACCCCGCAGCCGAGCGGCTGCCTGCCCTCGGTCGATCCCATGTTTCAATCGGCCGCACGGGTGTTCGGCAGCCGGACGCTCGGCATCGTGCTGTCGGGCATGGGGCGCGACGGATGCCGCGGCGCGATGCATATCCATGCGGCGGGCGGCATCGTCGCCGCGCAGGATCAGGGAAGCTCGGTGGTCTGGGGGATGCCCGGCGCGGTCGTCGATGCAGGGATCGCGCGGGTGATCGGCACCCCCGGCGAACTGGGCGCATTCGTGACCCGGGGTCGGCGACCGGCATGATGCCGCGTCCCGCCCTGACGCTGCGACGCTCGGCGAACGACGCGATCACCGCGCTGCTCGAGGCGCGTACCGGGCAGCAGCTCGATCCGGGGCGCAACTGGCGCATCGACAGCGCGCTGCAACCGCTGCTGCACGACGGAGGCTTCGCCAGCCTCGACGATCTGGTCGCGCGGGTCGTCGAGGGCAACGAGCGCGAACTGGCCGATGCGGTCGTCGACGCGCTGCTCAATCACGAGACGTCGTTCTTCCGCGACGGGCCGGTGCTCGATCACGTCGCGCGCGCGGCGGCCGACATGATACAGGCGAACCCGGCCCGGCGGCTGCGGCTGTGGTCCGCGGCATGTTCGAGCGGGCAGGAGCCGCTGTCGCTGGCGATGCTGTTCGGCGAAAGCCCGGAGCACTTCGGCGCGATGCTCCCCGAAATCCGGGCGAGCGACGTTTCCGCGCCGGTGCTGCGCCGTGCGCGGGCGGGACGCTATACCCATTTCGAGGTGCAGCGCGGGTTGCCGATCCGGCGGCTGATGCAATGGTTCGATCCGGTCGAGGACCAGTGGCAGGCCAAGGCCGAACTGCGCTATCGCATCCTCTATTCGCAGCAGAATCTGATCGCCGACCTGCCGCCCGCGGGACGGTTCGACATCATCCTGTGCCGCAACGTGCTGATGTACCTCGCCCCGCCGATGCGGCGGCGGGTGCTCGACCGGCTGGCATGCGTGCTGCGTCCGGACGGGCTGCTGGTACTGGGCGCGGGCGAGACGGTGATCGGGCACAGCGACGCGCTGGTGCCGTCCGAAACCTATCGCGGCTTCTATCGTCCGGCGCGGCGTTGACGGGCGGGCGCTGTTGCCTTTCGCGGGCGTCGGGGCCTAAGTCGGTGGCGACGGTGAACAGGCGGAAGGGCCGGACGTGCAGATGATCGAAACGCCTTCGCCCAATTTCGGCGAACGGCGGCTGCCGGTGACGATGCTGGTGCTGCATTATACCGGCATGGCCGATGCGGCGTCGGCGATCGCGCGGCTGACCGATCCCGCGTCGCAGGTGTCGGCGCATTATGTCGTCGAGGAGGACGGCACCATCCACCGGCTGGTGGCCGAGGACAAGCGCGCATGGCACGCCGGGCGATCGCACTGGCGCGGCATCACCGATGTGAACAGCGCGTCGGTGGGGATCGAGATCGTGAACCCGGGCCACGAATGGGGCTATCGCGCCTTTCCCGATGCGCAGATCGAGGCGCTGATCCCGCTGGTCCATGCCGTCAAGGAACGCCACGGCATCACCCGCGGCAATGTGGTCGGCCATTCCGACATCGCGCCCGCGCGCAAGCAGGACCCGGGCGAACTGTTCCCCTGGGGCAGGCTCGCCCGGCTGCGCCTCGCGCTGCCGCGCCCGACCAGGGGGCTGATGGACCCCGAATGGAGCGATGCGGGCTTCCTGCTGGCGCTGGAGCGCTTCGGCTATGACGTGTCGGACAAGGAGGCGGCGGTCGTCGCCTTCCAGCGGCGCTTCCGGCCCGAGATGATCGACGGGGTGATCGACGGCGAATGCCGCATGCTGCTGCTCGCGCTGCTGCTGCCCAGGCCGCAAGGCGACGATTGAACCTTGGCGCCCGCTCGGCTAGGGGCGGGCAGGTCAGAGGGTCGGGCGGCCGCGTCGCGTGTCATGCGCGCCGAGGAAAGTCCGGGCTCCACGGAAACGACGGTGC
The DNA here is from genome assembly GCF_040049155.1 of Sphingomonas silueang. Taxonomy (NCBI): domain Bacteria; kingdom Pseudomonadati; phylum Pseudomonadota; class Alphaproteobacteria; order Sphingomonadales; family Sphingomonadaceae; genus Sphingomonas; species Sphingomonas silueang. The sequence goes on along the minus strand of NZ_JBDZDK010000005.1, from coordinate 176,444 downwards.
CGGGTAACGCCCGGCGGGCGGATCGCCTTCGGCGGTGCGTTCAGGGACAGTGCCACAGAGAGCAGACGGCCTTTGGCTTCGGCCGGGTTACGGTGAAAGGGTGCGGTAAGAGCGCACCGCGCGGACGGTAACGGACGCGGCATGGCAAACCCCACCGGGAGCAAGACCGAATAGGGGCGGCAAGGGGCGCAGCGATGCGCTCCGGGGCATGTTCCGGCCCGCTGCCCGGGTTGGTTGCTGGAGGCGGCGCGCAAGCGTCGCCCGAGAGGAATGGTCGCCTATCCCGCCCCCGGGCGGGTGGACAGAACCCGGCTTACAGACCCTCTGACATCTTCCCCGTGCGACGCCTTGCGCGGGCGGCGGCACGGCTTATTTCGGACAGCTATGGCACGGCATACGCGATCGAACGACTGGGGCTTTCCTCGCTGGCGCGGCTATTCCGCCGGGCGTGAGGCGGCACCGGTGCGGCTGTGCGACCGCCACGGCTGCGACGCGCCGGGGGACCGGCCCGCGCCCAAATCGCCCAACAGCCCCGAACGCTGGTACTTCTGCGAAGCGCATGCCGCCGAATACAACAAGGGGTGGAATTACTTCGAGGGGCTGAACGAGGAGGAAGCGCGCGCCCGCGAGGCGGCCGAGCGGCGCACCGCCAACGGCTATGCCGCCTCCGCGTCGAACGCATGGGCCGGATCGGGCGACGGCAGCCGCTCGCGCGACGAGATGAAGGCGCTCGAAATCCTCGAATGCGATCCCGACGCCGATTTCGACACGATCCGCCTTGCATGGCGCAAGCTGGCCAAGGTCCACCACCCCGACGTGCGACCGGGCGATGCCGAGGCGGCCAAGCGCTTCCACGCGATCCAGGCCGCATATGACGTGCTGCGTACCGCCGAGGAGCGCCGGACCTGGAAACCGGCGTGAGGGACCATGTCCGCGCCCGCTGGGGCAAGGCGGTGCTGGTCTGCGCCAAATGCTCGCGGAAGCTCGACGGCGGCTTCGGCGACGGCGGCAAGCCGCTGGCCAAGGCGCTGCGCCGCCATCTGAAGCTGAAGAACGGGCCGAAGGCGGCGGCGGGCGTGGTCGAGGTCAGGTGCCTCGACGTCTGTCCGAAGGGGGCGGTGGTGGTGGTCGACGGCGAGCGCCCCGGCGACTGGCTGCTGGTGCGCCCCGGCGACGATCTCGACGCGGTGGCGGCGCGGCTGGGGCTGGCGCGGTAGCGGGTCAGCGGCGTGGCGTGATGCCGGGCCCAATCGGCATTCAACAATTTCCTTCGTCACCCCGGAACAAGTCCGGGGTGACGACGTGGCTATGAATATCGATCCGACCTACCGCTGCGACGCATTGCCCCAAAGGTCATCCAGCCCTTCCTTGGCGAACAAGGCGCTGACCGCCTCCAGCGCATCGACCTGATCGCGCCGTTCCTTCAGCGGGCATTCGCCGATCCGCTTCGCCGTGACCAGCCAGCGATAGCCGACCTGCCGCTTGCCTCCGCTCCAGCCCGCGCCGCCGCCGCGTTCGATGCCGTCATGGTCCTGTTCGACGATATAGGTCAGCGACAGGCTGCGCGCGTCGTAGCGCCCTGACAGGTCGAGCCGGTCCGACGTCGCTTCGGTCATGCCGATGTTGTTGGGGTCCAGCCCGCTCCTGGTGCAGATGCGCGAACCGCTCAGCCGCCCGTCGCCGAACTTCATCGTCATCCGGCTGCACCGCGCGGAGGCGGGCGCCAGCATGCCCTCGCCGCTCGCCCGGCGCAGCATCGCCTCAATGGCGCCGGGGGGCAGGCATTGGGTGAAGTTCAGCCGCCCGGCAACGGGGCCTCCGCCGAACGACATCGTCGCGGTGCGGTTGAACTGCCACAGCCCGCCGCGCATCGTCGGGCGGTCGCCGGTCACGACGATGTCGGGTTCGATCTGCGCGGTGACGACGATGTCGGAGTCCGTCGGAGCGCTGCGCTGCGGCCTGGCGGCGGGCGGGGGCGGCGGCACGGCGGCGATCCGCGCGCCGGGATTCGCCAGCAACGCGGCTTCGGCGGCGGCGTCGAGCGAATCGATCCGGCCGGCGATACAGGCCTTGGCCGCATCGACCTCCGCATGCCCCGCCTTCACGCAGGCGCGCAGGATGCCGCACATGATCCGGTCGATACGTTCGTCGCCGCTCGAAATCTCGGCGGTGCAACTGCGCACCCACGAACCGCGCATGACATAGTTGATGCGGACCTTGCGCAGCTTGCGCGCGATGACGACGATGTCGGCGTCGTACACCGTGGGGTCCTGTTGCGGCTGCGGCGCGGCGGCACCGAGCGGGAGGGTGGCAACGGCGGCGATCGTCGCTGCCCAGCGTAATCCTGCCGCCATCCGCTCGTCCCCCGGCTGCGCCCGGTCGATCGCCGGGCCTGTGTCGGTGCAGCCTATGCCGGAAAGCCGTGGTTCGCCAGCGGCTTCATGCCAGCCGGGCGGCGGTTTCGCGGATCAGCGCGATCATGTTGGGAATGCCCTGCGTCCGGTTGGAACTCAGCTGGTTGCGCAGGTCGAACGGGGCGAGCTTCCCTTCGATATCCGTGTTCAATATGTCGGCGGCGCTGCGGTCCTGCACCGTGGCGAGCACCAGCGCGATGATCCCCTTGGTGATCGCGGCGTTGCTGTCCGCGAGGAAATGGAGCGTGCCGTCGTCCTGCTGTTGCGGATAGACCCAGACCGATGCCGAACAGCCGCGCACCAGCGTCGCATCGGTCTTGAGGGGGTCGGGCATCGGCTCCAGTTGCCGCCCCAGGTCGATCAGCAGGCGATAGCGGTCGTCGCCGTCGAGGAAGTCATATTCGTCGCGGATGTCGTCGATGCTCTGCATGGACGCCGCTATAGGGATTTGCCCCTAGAGTTCCACCCCGGCGGCGATCGCCTCGAGCTTGCGGATGCGTTCCTTCAGGTCGGCGATCTCGATGCGGGTGCCCGCATTGGGGGTGGGGGCGGCGAACGCCTTGTCCCCAAGACGCTGCTGCTGGAGCGCCAGCCAGCCGCGCCAGCCGGACAGGGCCGTGACCGATACGATCGCGACGGCGGCGAGGGACGTGACGGCGAGGGCGAGGAGGAAGGTCGGGGTCATGGGACGATGCTCCCTTGCGATCAGTTGAGGGGGGCGTCGCGCAGCCGCTCGATCTCGTCGGAGAGATCGACGCCGCGGTCGGTGATGATGCGTTCCAGCACGCGGACGCGCTGTTCGAGCCGTTCGGTCTGCGCGGCATATTGCGCGGCCTTTTCGGCGAGCATGTTCGCTTCGAGGGTCAGGCGGCGCTCGCGGTGTTCCAGCCACGGCTTGAAGACGAGATTGGCGAGAATGGCGATGACCGGGATCGAAATGCCGAGCAGCGGAATGAGAAGCGGACTCATCGGGGTTCCTCCTAGTTCGCGCGGCCGCGCAGCTGCTCGATCTCGCGATCCAGCGAATGGGCGCCGTCGGTCACGATCCGCTCGACATTGGCGAGCCGGTCCTTGATCGATCCCAGTTCGGCCTTGAGCTGGGCGTTTTCCTGGCTCAGCAGCTTCACCCGCTCGACCGTCTCGTCGTTGTTGCGGGGATAGACGCTCTGGCCCCAGCCGCCCTGCAGCGGATAGCCGTGCTTGATCCGCAGCCAGGTCGTGACGACCCATCCCGCGATGGCGATGGCTACGACCGTGCCGATGAAGGGCAGCAGCAGCTGCAGCACCGCCACCTTCTCCGGGGTCATGTTGTCGGTGTACATCATGGTCGAAAACCTCCGGGTTTCAGCGCAGCGCGTCGATTTCGCGCGCGGTGCGGGTGGCGGGGTCGGTCGCGATGCGTTCGAGGACGGCGATGCGTTCCTCGAGGCGCAGGACCTTGGCCTGCAACTGTTCGTTCTGCTGCGCCATCAGCCAGGCCTGGCGCTGCGCATCGGGATCGTCGTGCCGCTTGCGCTCGCCGTCCCCGTCACGTCCGTGCTTCGCGCGGATCGATGCCTTCATCACGCCCGCGATCATGGCCATGGCGATGATCGCCAGCACGAAACCCGGTCCACCCCAACTCATCGTCTCTCTCCCTCACATGTTCCCCCGGCGGGGACCGGATCAGCGCAGGCTGTCGATCTCGTCCGCCAGACGGGTGTTGCGGCTGGTATAGTACATCTCGATATCGGCGAGGCGACGGTCGATGTCGCGGAAGGTCGAGCGCATTTCCGATGCGGTGCGGGTCGGGTTCGACCGTACGCCCTGCCAGAACTTCTCGTCCTCGCGGCTTTCATAGAGGCCGTAAGGCTTCTTCGCCGCCATCCAGGCGATCATGAAATAGGCGATGACGGTCCAGGGGAAGCCCCCGGCGAGCGTCAGCAGCACCGTGCCGATGCGGATCCACATCACCTCGACGCCGGTATAGTCGGCGATGCCGGCGCACACGCCCGACAGCTTGCCGTTGGCCTTGTCGATGTAGAATTTCGTGCGGGGGCCGGACATCAGTTCCTCCGTGAAAAGTCGTTGTTGTTGCGGAAGTTGTCTTCCGGAAATTCCCGGCGGGGGGCCAGGGGGCGGAAATCCGGATTGTCGGCGGCGATGATCCGCTCGATGGTCTGGAGCCGCTCCTCGAGCCGCCGGGCGGTGAGGTGCATGTCGTCCAGCAGGCGCTCGTCCTCGTTGGTCAGCGTCGGCGACTGTTTCCACTTGGTGATATAGTGGAGGATCAGCCACGGCAGCCCGATGAACAGCACGCTGATCGCAACCGCTGCGGTCAGGAAGTCGCCCATCGCCTCAGCCCTCCCGGTTGAGGCGGGCCTTCAGCGCGGCCAGCTCGGCATCGATCTTGTCGGACGAACGCAACTCGGCGATCTCGTCTTCCAGGCTCTTCTGCCCCTGGCCCATGCCCGCCGCTTCGGCGCGCCCCTCGGCGAGGTCGGCACGGCGTTCCAGCACGTCGAACCGGCTGAAGGCTTCCGCGGTCTTGCTGCCCGCATACATCTCGCGCAGCTTGGTGCGGTTGTTGGCGCTTTCCATCCGGGTCTGGATGGCGCTCTGCCGGGCACGCGCCTCGCGCAGCTTGGACTGGAGCTTGGCGATGTCGACTTCCGAGGCGCGCAGCGCGTCGTCGAGCACCACGATCTCGGCGTTCAGCTGGTCGGCCATGTCGACCGCCTTCTGCCGTTCGACCAGCGCCGCCTTGGCCAGATCCTCGCGGTCCTTGCTCAGCGCCAGCTCGGCCTTTTCGGTCCAGCTTTCCTGGAGCTTGTCCAGCTTCGCGATATGGCGGCGCATTTCCTTCTGGTCGGCGATGGTGCGCGCGGCGGAGGCGCGAACCTCGACCAGCGTTTCCTCCATCTCGAGGATGATCATGCGGATCATCTTGGCGGGGTCTTCGGCCTTGTCGAGCAGGTCGGTGACGTTGGCGGCGATGATGTCGCGGGTGCGGGAAAAGATACCCATCGGTTACTCCTGATGAAAGCTGTTGGCCGGAGCGGAACGGGGCAGAACCGCCCCGGCCTGCCGCGTCACGCGATCGGTGCCGCGGCAAGGGTGAGGGCGATCGGACCGGAAGCGGTCGTCAGCCCAAGGACGAACAGGCTCGCCGCGACCGCGCCGACCATGGCGGTGAGCGACTGCGGGAGCGAGAGGTTCGACGTGTTGCGCATTGGGGTTCTCCCTGAACCTGGAATGTTGCGCCCTGTAGCGGGCTTGCACAATACATTGCAGGGACCGTGCCAATTCAGAAAACGGCGGTTTTCCAAGGGATTTCGTTACGACGGCGACGACCGGCAAATGACCGCTTGCGAACTATTGGGAAATTACGCCACAGGTTGCGGCCATGGAGCGTGCAACCCAGGTCGTCGGCCAGTCCGGCCCGTTTCTCGATGCATTGGAACGCGCCAGCCGCGCCGCCGCGCTCGATCGCCCGGTGCTGGTGATCGGCGAGCGCGGGACCGGCAAGGAGCTGGTCGCCGAACGGCTCCACCGCCTCTCGGGGCGGTGGGACCAGCCGCTGGTGGTGATGAACTGCGCCGCGCTGCCCGAGACGCTGATCGAGGCCGAGCTGTTCGGCCATGAGGCGGGCGCCTTCACCGGCGCGACCAAGGCGCGCGCCGGCCGGTTCGAGGAGGCGGACGGCGGCACGCTGTTCCTCGACGAACTGGGCACGCTGTCGATGGGCGCGCAGGAGCGGCTGCTGCGTGCGGTCGAATATGGCGAGGTGACGCGGATCGGATCGTCGCGCCCGATCCGGGTCGACGTCCGCATCGTGGCGGCGACCAACGAGCATCTGCCCGACCGGGTGGAGCGCGGCACGTTCCGCGCCGACCTGCTCGACCGGCTGAGCTTCGAGGTGGTGACGCTGCCGCCCTTACGCGCACGGCCGGGCGACATCATGGTGCTGGCCGATTTCTTCGGGCGGCGCATGGCGGCGGAGATCGGGCGCGACGACTGGCCGGGGTTCGGGCCGAACGCGGTCGACCAGCTGATGGAGCATCGCTGGCCGGGCAACGTCCGCGAGCTGCGCAACGCGGTGGAGCGTTCGGTCTATCGCTGGGAACGGCCCGGCCCGATCGATCTGGTCGAGATCGACCCCTTCGCCTCCCCCTATCGCCCGCGCACCGCCGCCGCACCGGTCGCCGCCCCCGCCGAAGGCGCGGCGGCGCCGGTCGATCCCGGCGAGCGCGACGATCCGGGCGACGACTTCAAGACGCGGGTCAACCGCTTCGAGCGCCAGTTGCTGACCCGGGCGATGGCCGAGGCGCGCTACAACCAGCGGACCTGCGCCGACACGCTGGGGCTGACCTACGACCAGTTGCGCCATGCGCTGAAACGCCACGGATTATTGGGGCAGGGCGGCTGACGGCGGTTGCGTCTCGGCCCGGCGCGCCTAGATGTTGCCCCGACGTAACGACCGGAGCCAAGCCCAGCGCGCGGCGTTCGGTCGATCGACGTTAGTGCCCACAGGAGGACTTGATGGCTTTCACCCTTCCCCCGCTGCCCTATGCCTATGACGCGCTGGAGCCGACGATCGACAAGGAGACGATGACGCTCCACCACGACAAGCACCACCAGGCCTATACCGACAAGCTGAACGAGGCGGTGTCGGAGGATGCGTCGCTGGAAGGCAAGTCGATCGAGGAGCTGCTGGCCAACATCGGCAGCGGTTCGGCCAAGCTGCGCAACAACGGCGGCGGCTACTGGAACCACAATTTCTTCTGGGAAAGCATGAAGGGCGGCGGGTCGCAGCCCTCGGGCGCGCTGGCAGCGGCGATCGACGAACAGTTCGGCGAGCTGGAAGCGCTCAAGGAAAAGTTCAACACGGCGGGCGCCAACCAGTTCGGATCGGGCTGGGCATGGCTGATCGTCGGCGCGGACGGCAAGCTGGCCATCACCTCGACGCCGAACCAGGACAATCCGCTGATGGACGTGGCCCCGGTGAAGGGCACGCCGATCCTCGGCAACGACGTGTGGGAACACGCCTATTACATCACCTATCGCAACGCCCGCCCGGCCTATCTGAAGGCGTGGTGGGACGTGGTCGACTGGGACAAGGCCGGCGAGCGCTACGACGCGGCGGTGAAGTAAGGGGGCGGGGGCAGTCGAACGACTGCCCCGTCCTTTTTGTCCCGACCGTTCGTGTCGAGCGTAGTCGAGACACGATGCGCATCGCGTGCGGCACGTCCCGCGACTTCGCTCGGGACGAACGGTCGGACGGTGCGTCAGGCGGCTTTCGTCTCGCCTGCCAACGTCCGCCGCACCGTCTCGTAACAATCGTCGATATGGCTGTTGCCGACCAGCTTCATCGCGCCGAAGCTGATCCCCGCCGCCGCCGCCTGTCCGGCGAAGGGCACGAAGCGCAGCGCCGATTTCGTCGCATAGCGCGCCGCCACCCGCCGCACGAGCGCGGTGACGATCCGCCGGGTGATCGACCGCCCGATCACGCCGTTGCCGAGGTTCGCGGCGATCAGCAGCACCTGCTTCGCCCGGTCCGGCTCGAGCGCCTGCACCTGCTTCTCGCTCAGCCCGAAGCGCGCGTTGATCTCCGGCAACAGCCTGGTCAGGATGTTGGCGTCGACCAGCAGGTCCGCGCCCGGCAGCGGCACCACCGCCGCGCCCGCCGACACCAGCGCCCGCTTCGTCACCAGCCTGCGCGCCTCGTCGCGCACCCGGTCCAGTTCGGCCAGCGTCGTGATGTGCATGGTGGCTGCGTCCCCGTATCGTTTCGTTGCCGCGTGAACGCGCGACCTTGCCAAGCGGCTCCCGTCGGATAGATTTAGCGATATTCGATATTGGGAACGGGTTTATTGATGCATATCGCGCTCGGACTGCTGATGGCCTCCACCGCGCTCGCGCTGCCGCTGGCGGCGGGTGCGCAAACCACCGCCGCCTCCGTCGATGCGACGCCGCTGACCGCGAAATGGCCCGGTCCCTATGAAGGGGTGCCGCCGTGGGACAAGGTGACGCCCGCGATGTTCCCGGTCGCCTTTCCGGTGGCGATGGCCGAGATGCGCCGCGACATCCACGCCATCCGCGACGACAAGCGCCCCGCCACCTTCGAGACGGTGATCGTGCCCCTGCAACTTGCGGGCAAGACCATGGACCGGGTGGGCGCGATGTGGGGCGTCTATACCAGCAACCTCGCCACCAGGGAGGTGCAGGCGATCGACCGCGAATGGTCGCCGAAGCTGTCGGCGTTCAACGACGAACTGTTCCTCGATCCCAAACTGTTCGCACGGGTGAAGGCGGCATATGACAGCCGCGCGACCCAGAAGCTGAACCCGCAGCAGTTGCGGCTGCTCGAGCGCACCTATCGCAGCTTCGTGCGGCGCGGCAGCCTGCTCACCGATGCGCAGCGGGCGCAGGTGAGCGGCATCAACCAGCAGCTTTCGGTCGCCTACAACGAATTCAGCCGCAAGGTGCTGGCCGACGAGGAGACGTGGATCGTCGTCGATGACGCGAAGCATTTGGCGGGGCTGCCCGACAGCTTCGTCGCCTCGTTGAAGGCCGCGGCGGACGAGCGTGGCCTCGCGGGCAAATGGGCGATCGTCAACACGCGGTCGTCGGTGGCGCCGGTGCTGACCTATGCCACCGACCGGGCGCTTCGGGAGAAGGTGTGGCGCGCGTTCGTGATGCGCGGCGACAATGGCGGAGCGAACGATACCAAGGCGACGATCGCCACCATCCTCAAGCTTCGACAGGCGCGGGCGAAGCTCCTCGGCTTCCGCAACCATGCGTATCTGCGGATGGACGATACGATGGCGGAAACGCCCGCCAACGCCCGCGCACTGATGATGCGCGTCTGGCCCGCCGCCGTTGCGCGGGTGCGCGAGGAAGTCGCCGACATGCAGGCGCTTGCCGTCAAGGACGGCGCGAAGCTCACCATCGAGCCATGGGACTATCGCTTCTATGCCGAGAAGGTGCGCAAGGCGAAATACGACCTCGATGAGAGCGAGGTAAAGCCCTACCTCCAGCTCGACAATATCGTGGCTGCGGCCTTCTATGCGGCGGGGCGGCTCTACGACCTGAAGTTCACCGAGAATACCGGGCAGATCCCGGTGTTCGAGAAGAACGTCCGAACCTTCGTCGTCACCGATGCGCGTTCGGGCAAGAACGTCGGCGTGTTCTACCTCGACAATTTCGCGCGCAGCGGCAAGCGGTCGGGCGCATGGGCGACGCGCTATCGCGGGCAGCAGAAGCTGGGCGGCGAGACGAACGTGCTGGCGTCGAACAACAACAACTTCGTGAAGGGCGCGGCGGGCCAGCCGACGCTCATCAGCCTCGACGATGCGACGACGCTGTTCCACGAATTCGGCCATGCGATCCATTCGCTGGTGCAGGACGTGACCTATCCGGGGCTTGCCGGCACGCCGCGCGACTTCGTGGAATATCCGAGCCAGGTGAACGAGAACTGGCTGCTGACCCGCGACGTGCTCGACCGCTATGCGAAGCATTACCAGACGGGGCAGCCGATGCCGCAGGCGCTGGTCGACAAGATCGAGAAGTCGTCGACCTTCAACCAGGGGTTCGCCACGGTCGAGTATCTGTCGTCGGCGATCGTCGACATGGAGTTGCATGACCGCGACACGCCCGTGACCGACGTGGCGGCGTTCGAGCGCGATACGCTGGCGAGGATCGGCATGCCCAGGCAAATGGTGATGCGGCACCGCCTGCCGCAGTTCAATCACCTGTTCTCCTCGGACGCCTATTCGGCGGGTTATTATTCCTACCTCTGGTCGGAAACGATGGACGCCGACACCTGGGCGGCGTTCGAGGCGACGGGCAACGTTTGGGACAAGGCGACCGCCGACCGTTTCCGCAAGACGTTGCTGTCGACGGGCAACGAAACCGATCGCAAGGAAGCGTACCGCGCCTTCCGCGGGCGCGACCCGGATGTGACCGCGCTGTTCAAGCGGCGGGGGTTTCCGGTGGAGTGAAACGATCCTCCCCGGCACGGGGAGGGGGACCGTTCGCGAAGCGAATGGTGGAGGGGGGTATCCTCCGGATGCAACGTCAGCATGCGTGGATAGCCCCCTCCACCAGCCTTCGGCTGGTCCCCCTCCCCGTACCGGGGAGGACCTAGAGGCGTTCCGGCCAGCGGCCCGCCGGTACCGACCGTTTCGCGCGGATCGCTTCGCCGCCGAGTTGCGTCCGCACCCCGTCCGCCCCAAACACAAGTTCCTCCGGTCCCAGCGCGTGGAGCGTCTCGCCGACGCCGCCGACGCCGCCGGTGCTGACCACCACATAGGCGATGGCGTTGTCACCGCAGCCAAGCATCGCATCGACGATGGTGCCGACGCCTTCCCCATCGGGCCCCGTCAGTCGCGCGCCGATTACCCCGCCCGCTGCGTAGAGCGACGGCACCGCCGCCGCGGCACTCGCGTCGGCGGCGGCGTGGCTGCCCTTGTCGTAGGTCGCCTGCCGGCCGAGCCAGCGCCAGATGCCGATCAGGTTCACGATCGTCAGAAAGCCGTTGGACAGGACGAGATTGGTCTGCCCGCTCGACAGTCCCACGATCGTCCACGCGACCGAGCCGACCGAGAACACGACGAAGCCCCAGCCCGTAACGCGCGCGCCGAGATTGGCGGCGGTCATCATCGCCGCGATCATCGTGGCGGCAGGGGCGACCCAGCCCGCGATCTCGTCCAACCTGCCTCTCCTAACGGTTTCAACGGGATACGGGTGAAGCGCCCGGCGGTTCCGACGAAAGATGCGGGACGGACGCAACCACCCCCTCGCCAAGTCCGTTGAAATTATATAACAAGCATTTGTAACGAGTCTGCGCGACCGGGAACCGGCGACGCAGGGTACATGGAGAGTGCATGACCGGCGAACGTCGCCCCAACCTGCCGCGCCTGGCGCTGCACGTGCCCGAGCCGAAGTTCCGCCCCGGCGACACGGTGGACTTCGCCGATGTGCGGGTGCCTGCCGCAGGGGCACAGCCCCGCCCGGATACCGCGGCGCAGCCCGACAGCTTCCATGATCTGGCCTATACGCTGGTCCGGGTGCTCGACGAGCAGGGGCAGGCGGTCGGTCCGTGGAACCCGCGCCTGTCGCCCGACACGCTGCGGCGGATGCTGCGCCACATGGCGATGGTCCGCGCGTTCGACGAACGGATGTTCCGCGCGCAGCGGCAGGGCAAGACCAGCTTCTACATGAAGTGCACCGGCGAGGAGGCGATCGCGGTCGCGGGCACCATGGCGCTCGACCGCGACGACATGACCTTTCCCAGCTATCGCCAGCAGGGTATCCTGATCGCGCGCGACTATCCGCTCACCGAGATGATGAACCAGATCTACTCGAACCGCGGCGACAAGTTGCAGGGCAAGCAGCTGCCGATCATGTATTCGGCGAAGGACCATGGGTTCTTCTCGATCTCGGGCAATCTGACCACGCAATATCCGCAGGCGGTCGGCTGGGCGATGGCGTCGGCGTCGAAGGGCGACACGCGCATCGCCGCGACGTGGTGCGGCGAGGGCAGCACGGCGGAGGGCGACTTCCACTCCGCGCTGACCTTCGCCACCGTGTACCGCGCGCCGGTGATCTTCAACGTGGTCAACAACCAGTGGGCGATCAGCAGCTTCTCCGGCTTCGCAGGCGCGGAGGCGACGACCTTTGCCGCGCGCGCGATCGGCTATGGCATCGCGGGCCTGCGCGTCGACGGCAATGACGCGCTGGCGGTCTATGCCGCCACCGCCTGGGCCGCGGAGCGTGCGCGGTTGAACGCCGGGCCGACGCTGATCGAGCATTTCACCTATCGTGCCGAGGGGCACTCCACCTCCGACGATCCCAGCCAGTATCGCTCGGCGGGCGAGCCGACCGCATGGCCGCTGGGCGATCCGATTGCGCGGCTCAAGGCGCATCTGGTGGCGATCGGCGAATGGGATGACGAACAGCACGCGGCGATGGATCGCGAGGTCGCGGAGCAGGTGCGTGCGGCGCAGAAGGAAGCGGAGGCCAACGGCATCCTCGGCCACGGACTGCATCAGCCGCTCGACACGCTGTTCGACGGCGTGTTCGAGGACATGCCGTGGCACCTGCGGGAACAGCAGGCGCAGATGCTGGCCGAGGAGGATGCCTCCGGCCGACCCTGGGCGCGCAAGGAGGGCCACTGACATGGCGCGGATGAACATGATCCAGGCGATCAATTCCGCGATGGACGTGATGATGGCGCGCGACGCGGGCGTCGTCGTGATGGGCGAGGACGTCGGCTATTTCGGCGGCGTGTTCCGCGCGACCGCGGGGCTCCAGTCGAAATACGGCAAGACGCGGGTGTTCGACACGCCGATCACCGAATGCGGCATCATCGGCGTCGCGGTGGGGATGGGGGCATACGGCCTGCGCCCGGTGCCCGAAATCCAGTTCGCCGACTATATCTACCCCGCGCTCGACCAGCTGGTCAGCGAGGCGGCACGGCTGCGCTATCGCTCGGGCGGGGAATTCACCGCGCCGATCACGGTGCGCTCGCCGTTCGGCGGCGGCATCTTCGGCGGGCAGACCCATTCGCAGTCGCCGGAGGGCATCTTCACCCATGTGTCGGGCATCAAGACGGTGATCCCCTCGACGCCCTATGACGCCAAGGGGCTGCTGATCGCCGCGATCGAGGATAACGACCCGGTGCTCTTCTTCGAGCCCAAGCGCATCTACAACGGCCCGTTCGACGGCAACTGGGACCGCCCGGCGCAGAACTGGTCGAAGCATGCGGGCGGCGATGTGCCGGAGGATTATTACCGCATCGAACTGGGCAAGGCGAAGGTCGTGCGCGAGGGGCAAGACCTGACGATCCTCACCTATGGCACGATGGTCCATGTCGCGCAGGCGACCGTCGAGGCGGCGGGCGTGGATGCCGAAATCCTCGACCTGCGCACGCTGGTGCCGCTCGACATCGACGCGATCGAGGCGTCGGTCAGAAAGACCGGGCGCTGCATGATCGTGCACGAAGCGACGCGCACCGGCGGCTTCGGTGCCGAACTGTCGGCGCTGGTGCAGGAGCGCTGCTTCCACCATCTCGAGGCGCCGATCGAGCGCGTGACCGGGTTCGACACGCCGTACCCGCACAGCCTCGAATGGGCCTATTTCCCGGGGCCGGTCCGCATCGGACAGGCGCTCAAGAAGATCATGCAGGACTGAACCGCCATGGCACGTTTCTCTTTCCGCCTGCCCGACATCGGCGAAGGCATTTCCGAGGCCGAGATCGTCGCATGGCATGTCGCCGTGGGCGACCGCGTCGAGGAGGATGGTCGGCTCGCCGACATGATGACCGACAAGGCCACCGTCGAGATGGAAACCCCGGTCGCGGGCACCGTCGTCGAACTGGCGGGCGAACCGGGCGACCAGATCGCGATCGGATCGACGCTGGTGGTGATCGAGACGGCGGAAGAGGTGGTGCAGCCCGCCGAACCGGAGCGGGTCGAGGCGGAGAATCTGGGCGTGGAGGAGGGCGCAGCCTCTCCCGAGACGGAACCGCAAAATCCTCCCCGGGACGGGGAGGGGGACCATGCGCAGCATGGTGGAGGGGGAGCGCAGCCGGACGCACCACCCGCCGTATCCTCCCGACCGGTGCCGCAGGAGGCGCACCCCCTCCACCATCCGGCTGCGCCGGACGGTCCCCCTCCCCGTGCCGGGGAGGATCATAGAGTCCTTGCCTCGCCCGCCGTGCGCCAGCGTGCGAAAGACCTCGGAATCGACCTCGCCTCGGTCCGCCACGACGGCCCGCACGTCCGCCACGCCGATCTCGACGCCTATCTCCGCTACGGCAACGCGCAGGGCTATCATGCCGCCAACGCCAGCCGTGCGCGCCCCGACGAGACGGTGAAGGTCATCGGCATGCGCCGCCGCATCGCCGAGAACATGGCCGCCGCCAAGCGCCACATCCCGCACTTCACCTATGTCGAGGAGATCGACGTCACCGCGCTGGAGGCGATGCGCGCCGACCTGAACGCGGCACGGGGCAGTCGCCCGAAGCTGACGATGCTGCCGCTGCTGATCGTCGCGATCTGTCGCACGCTGCCCGACTTCCCGATGCTGAACGCGCGCTACGACGACGAGGCGGGCGTGGTAACGCGGTCGGGCCGGGTGCATCTCGGCATGGCGACGCAGACCGATGCCGGGCTGATGGTGCCCGTCATCCGTGACGCGCAGGACATGAACCCGTGGATGCTGGCGAGCGAGATCGTCCGGCTGGCCGATGCCGCGCGCACCGGCAAGGCGAAGTCCGAGGAACTGTCGGGCGGCACGATCACCATCACCTCGCTGGGGCCGCTCGGCGGGATCGCCACCACGCCGGTCATCAACCGCCCCGAAGTGGCGATCATCGGCCCCAACCGCATCGTCGAGCGCCCGGTGTTCCGCGCGCGGGCGGGCGGCGGTGAGGAGATCGTCAAGGCCAAGCTGATGAACCTGTCGATCAGCTGCGATCACCGCGTCGTGGATGGGCATGACGCCGCCAGCTATGTTCAGGCGTTGAAGCGGCTGATCGAAACGCCGGTGCTGCTGTTCGCCGACTGACCCGTCCGGTCATCGCCGGTACAGCCGCCCCGGCATAGCCATGGTTGCAGGAGGTACCGTTGATGCGGATGACGGCGATGGTGTTGGTAGCGGCGCTGGCGGCCCCGGCGGCGGCGCAGGGCACGGCGGACTATGACTTCACCTACCGCTATCCGCCGCAGGCCGCGCGCATCGCACCGCTGAAGGCGTGGCTGGAGGCGGACAAGGCGAGGCTGCGTACCGCCACCGCGCGCGATGCCGCGGAGGATCGGCAGGAGGCGAAGCGCGGCGGTTTCCCGTTCCGCAAGTACGAGACGCAGCGCGAATGGAAGCTGGTGACGGACACGCCGCGCTTCCTGAGCCTGTCGTCGCAGCTCTATACCTATACCGGCGGTGCGCATGGCGGGACGGCCTCGGGCGGCATGGTCTGGGACAAGCGTGCCGGGCGGCGGCTGGACCCCAGGGCGCTGTTCGTGTCGAACGCGGCGCTACAGGCGGCGGTGATGCCCGCGTGGTGCAAATGGATGGTTGCCGAACGCAAGCGCCGGGTGGGCGTGGGGGCAGACCAGATGTTCGGCAAGTGTCCAGCGATCAAGGACGTGACGGTGCTGCTCGGATCGTCCAACGGGCGCGCGTTCGACCGGATCGGGGTGATCGCCGACCAGTATCTCGTCGGCTCGTACGCCGAGGGGCAGTATGAGACGACGCTGCCGGTGACGGCAGCGGTGCTGCGCGCGGTGAAGCCCGAATATCGCGCGGCGTTCGTAGCGCGGTAAAATCCTCCCCGGCACGGGGAGGGGGACCGTCGCCGAAGGCGATGGTGGAGGGGGGTATCCGCAGACGCGACGATTGCGTTCGCGGGCAACCCCCTCCACCATGCTGCGCATGGTCCCCCTCCCCGTGCCGGGGAGGATATCAGGCGATCGCCTCGCCGAACATCAGCGCCCGCACATAGCGCACCGGCGGAGAGCCGTGGGAGATCACCGCGTCGTTGTAGCGCATCAGGTCGAACTTCGCGCCCGCGCGCCGCTCTGCCTCGCGGCGCAGGTCCATATGCTCGCTGTAGCCGACGAAATAGCTCGGCAACTGGGTCGATCCCAGCCGCGCGCGGGTCCATTTGCCCGCCGCCTCGCGCTCCTGCTGGAACGCGCCGCGCATCATCATGTCCATCGCGCTCGCCTCCGACAGCCCCTCGGTATGGATGCCGATATCGAGCAGCGCGTTGGTGATCGATCGCATCCGCATCTTGAGGACGGTCAGCTTGAACAGCGGATCGCCGTCGAGATAATCGGCATCGGCCATCAGCCGCTCGGCATAGACCGCCCAGCCCTCGACGAACGGCCCCGACGACAGCACGGCGCGCAGCACCGACCGGTTCTCGTTGCTGTGCGCGATCTGGAGGTAATGCCCCGGCATCGCCTCGTGAATCGACAGGTCGTGGAGCATATAGTCGTTGTATTCGCGCAGGAACGAGGTCGCCTGCGCATCGGTCCAGTCCGCCGGGATCGGCGAGACGGCGTAGAAGGTGCCGAGATGCTTTTCGAGCGGCCCCGGACTGTCGCAATAGGCGACGGCGACGCCCTGCTGGAACTTGGGCATCTCGATGATCTCGACCGGGGTGGCGGGCACGCGCACCAGCTTCTTCTCGCGGACGAAGGCGGTCGCGGTGGCCAGCGTCGCGCGCGCCTTGGGCATGACCTGCGACCGGGTGGGGCGGCGGGCATAGGTCATCTCCAGCGCCGCCTCGATCGCCTTCTGCTGCTGGGCCGGGGTCGGGCGGGGCGGGGTGGCGGGTGCGCCGGGGCGACCGCGCAACACCCGGCGGGCGAGATCGTACATCTCGGCGCGGGTTTCGCTCGCCGCGCGGGTGGCGCGCGCCTTGATCTCGGCACGCGACAGCGGCGAGACGAGCGCGAACTTCAGCTTCTGGTCGTACAGCGCCGCGCCCAGCCGGAAATCGCCCCCGGCGGCGGGGACCAGCACCGTGTCGAGCCAGCGCTGCTGTTCGGCCACCGCGCCGCGCAGCGTCTCCACCGCCCGGTCGAATCGCGCCCGGTCGGCGCGCGACAGGCCGTCCTTATGGGGTGCCAGCATCGTGTCGACGATCTGGAGGATGCCGCCGTTCTGCTTGGCGACCGTGGTGGCGAAGATCGCGGGCACCCGCGCGGGCACGATGCTCTCGCGCATCTGCGCGTACATCGCGGGCACCTGTTCCATGCGCAGCGTCGCCGAGCGCAGCCGGTCGGGCCAGGGCGCGAAGTCGCGCGCCGCCAGCGCATACAGCCCGCCCGAGATGGTGCCGTTCGCCCCCTGCGGGTCCCACGCGAAGGGTTGCAGCACCTCCAGCGTCCACAGCTGATAGCGCAGGTCGTTGTCGAGCAGCGCGGCATCGACCTGATCGTCGCGCGACAGGGCGCTGCGATCGATCCGCCCCAGTTCGTCCAGCGTCGCACGCAGGAAGGCGGCATCGCGCGCGCGCCCCGCCGCCGACAGGTCCTCGACTTCCCCGTCATGCGCGTGGTTGCCGAGCGCGGTGGCATAGCCCGGATGCAGCTTCGCCATGCCGTCCAGATAGCGCGCCGACAGCCGGGCGAAGTCGCCCGCCGCCCCGGATTGCGCGACGGCGGGGATCGCGCGCGCAAGCGGTGCCAGCGCCATCAGCGCGACGAAATGGCGGCGGTACATCAGGCGTCATCCCCCTCGTTCAAGACGGCCACGCTATCGTCGGCCACGGCGGGTACAAGCGGAATCATGGGTTCACCGCGCAGTTCGATCGCGCGGGCGAAGACGGCGGCGAACATCTCAGGCGTCAGCCGCCCGGTGTTCTGGTTGTAGCGCGAGCAGTGATAGCTGTCGATCAGCACTACCCCGCCCGGCATCCGGTGTTCCGCCAGATGGGCGAAGCGCGCCTTGGGCAGCCGTCCGCCCAGCACCTTCACCGCCGACTGGTGCGCGATGGCCCCCAGCGCGACGACGACCCGCAGCGACGGCATCGCGGCCAGATCGGCGTCGAGGAACGGGCGGCAGGTGCGGATTTCCTCGGGCGTCGGCCGGTTCTCGGGCGGCAGGCAGCGCACTGCGTTGACGACGGCGATGCCGCGCGGGACCGGGCCGTCCTCGGCGCGGCCGGTATAGCTGCCGTCCGCCAGCCCCGCCGCGACCAGCGTGTCCCAGAACAGCGGCCCCGACCGGTCGCCGGTAAAGGGGCGACCGGTGCGGTTCGCCCCCTGCAATCCCGGCGCGAGGCCGACGATCGCGAGCCATGGGTCGACATCGCCCAAAGGCGGGACGGGCGCGTTCCACCAGTTGGGATGTTCTTCGCGCAAGGCTTCGCGGAGGGTGACGAGGCGGGGGCAGCGCGGGCAGTCACGCGGCGGGGCGGCGGGGGTGGCGGTTTCCATCGGCAGGCGATAGGCGCGGGCGGTGACGACCTCAACCTATGCCATCGCCATCGGATCGAACCGGCGCGGGCGGCACGGCGCGCCGGTCGCCGAAGTCCGTGCCGCGATCGCCACGCTGGAGGGCGTGCGCGCGGTCGCGCCGATCCTCGCCAGCGCGCCGCTCGGCCCCTCGCTGCGCCGCTACGCCAATACCGTCGTGTTGCTCGACAGCCCGCTTCGGCCCGATGCGCTGTTGCGGCGGCTGAAGGCGGTCGAACGTCGCTTCGGGCGCAGGCGGGGGCGGCGCTGGGGCAGCCGGGTGATCGACCTCGACATCGTCGCGTGGGGCGGGGGGTGCTGGCGCTCGCCCGGGCTGGTGGTGCCGCATGTCGCGTTCCGCGAGCGCGACTTCGTGCTGCGGCCCTTTGCGGCCATCGCGCCCGACTGGCGCGATCCGGTGAGCGGGCGGACGATCGCGCAGCTGCGCCGCCTGCTTGACCAGCCCCGCCCGCGGGCTTAGGGGGCCGGGTTCGGGATGGGCCCGTAGCTCAGTTGGTAGAGCAACGGACTTTTAATCTGTAGGTCTCGGGTTCGAATCCCGACGGGCTCACCATTTCCCCTTGCCGGAGGCTGCCGCCATGGCGCTTCGCCTGCTGTTGATCGGCGTCGCCGTCGTGCTGGTGCTGCTGGCCGTCGATGTCCGCGCGGGGGCGGTGTTCGCGCTCGACCGGCATCTGATCCTCGCGCTGCGCCATGCCGACGGGGTGCCGGTGGGATCGGCGAAGTTCGCTTCCGCCGTACGCGACGTGACCGCGCTCGGCGGTGCGACGGTGCTGACCATGGCGGTGGCGCTCGTCGCCGCGATGCTGGCCGGTGCGCGGCGGTGGCGCGCGGCGCTGCTCGTGGTCGCGGCGACCGGGCTGGGTTGCTGGGCCAACAGCCTGCTCAAGGCCTTCGTCCACCGCGCCCGCCCCGACATCGTGCCGCACATGATGGACGAGACCTCCGCCAGCTTCCCGAGCGGCCATGCGGCGCATTCGGCCATCGTCTATCTGACGATCGCGCTGCTGGTGCTGCCGATGCTGCGGCATCGCGCGACGCGGGCGGTGACGGTCGGCGCTGCCTGCCTGCTGGTGCTGCTGATCGGGATGAGCCGGGTGTATCTGGGCGTCCACTGGCCGAGCGACGTGGCGGCGGGGTGGCTGTTCGGGACGCTGTGGGCGATCGGCTGGTGGCGGATCGAATTGCGCCTGTTCCCGCGGGGTTGACGCCGGTCGCCGTCGCGGGCCACCCAGGTCTGAGCGACGGGAGGATGCGATGCGGGTGATGACGGCGATGCTGCTGGGTGGGTTCATCGCGGGCCCGGCATGGGCACAGGATGCACCCCCGCGCGGGACCGGTCGCCCTGCCGCCCCCGAAGGCTGGAGCGTGACGATCGGCGCGGCCCCGGTGCTGAGCCCCGCGTGGCAGGGATCGCGCGACATGGCGCTGTCGATCTTTCCCGACCTGCGCGTCAACTACGGCGACGTGCTGTTCGCGTCGGTGCCGGACGGGATCGGCTGGAACGCGGTGAACGCCGACGGCTGGCGCGCCGGGCCGCTCGTCAAGATCCGCTTCGGCCGGGACGAGCGCGACGGCGGATCGCCGTTCCTGATCGCGGGCGGCAGCGACGCGCTGGAAGGCATGGGCAATATCAGGGCGGCGGGCGAGGCGGGCGGCTTCGTCGAGAAGACGCTGGGCCCGTGGCGGCTGCGCGGCGAGGTGCGGCAGGGCTTCGGCGGGCATCGGGGGCTGGTGGGCGACGCCTCGGCGGCATGGCGCGTGCGACAGGGGCGCACGGCGTTCAGCATCGGTCCGCGCCTGACCGCCGCGAGCGGGAATTTCCAGCGGACCTACTTCGGGATCGATGCGGGCCAGTCGGCGCGTACCGGGCTCGCGCGCTATGCGCCCGGCGGCGGGCTGGTGTCGTACGGCGTCGGCGGCAGCGTGGTGCGCCCGATCGACCGGCGACAGGCGGTGACGCTGTTCACCGGGCTGGACCGGCTGGCGGGCCCGGCGGGGGATTCGCCGCTGGTACGCGAGCGCGGGCGGCGGACGCAGTTCACGCTCGGGATCGGCTACGGCTTCCGTTTCGGGCTGTAGTTCGGTTCAGCGCAGCGCGGGCGTGCCGCGCGCCTCCGCCCGGCGCAGCAGCGCCAGCGCTACGGCAGAGATCACCAGCGCTGCCGCCAGCGCCACGGCAAAGGCGACCGCCCCCGCCTGCTGCCCGCCCGCCGCATAGATGGCGGACAGCGCCCACAGGAACACGACCGCATAGGGCAGGTTGCCGTTGCCCCGGACGATCGCGACGGCGGCGATCAGCCCGCCGACGATCAGCACCCCCGCCGCGATGCCGGGGGTGATCGATCCGCCGTCGACCCCGTAGAAGCGCAGCGTGGCGGCGATGTTGACGATCGAGGCGACGGTCAGCCAGCTTGCCAGTGCGCTGAGCGGCACCATCGCGCCCCAGCGCTGTACCGGGGTAAAGGGGTGGGGCCGGTGCGCGAAACCGCGGTAGCAGGACAGCAGGCAGGCGAGCGTGAACAGGATGATGACCACCGACGGCAGCGCGAGGCCATAGACCTGGGTATAGGCCGCCCATAGCGCATTGCCGAGGAACGCGCCCGCCGCGGGCAGCCGCAGCGGCGCGAACAGCGGATCGTCGCGGCGCGCGGGCAGTGCCTGCACCACCGCGAACACCAGCGACCCGAAATACAGCACGCCCCAGATCGAGAACGCCCAGCCCGCCGGGGTAACGAGCGTGCGCACCGCATCCGACTGTTCCCCGATCGGTCGCCCGATGCCGAGGAACGGCAGCGTCGGCGTCGCGATCTGGAGCAGCGCGAACAGGATCGGCAGGGCGCGGGAGAAGGGGGCGGCGGTCATGGCGCTGACAACCCGCGAGGGTCGTGCGGGTTGCCTTGGATCGCGCGGCGCCGTATGGCGCGGCCATTCGCAAGGACCCGGTGAAACTCCGGGTGGCTATTCCGGCCGCCGATCCGCCGGACAACAACACGCACCCGTTTCCTCTGCGTACCGCCCCATGGGGCGGTGCCGCGTGCCCTGTTGTGGAATTTCCATGTCATTCGATTTCGCATCCTACCGCCGCCAGTGGTTCACCGACGGCGCGACCGCCCGCCGCGACGTGTTGGCGGGCATCGTCGTCGCGCTGGCGCTGATCCCCGAGGCGATCGGCTTTTCTATCATCGCCGGGGTCGATCCGCGCGTCGGGCTGTACGCATCGGTCGCGATCGCCGTCACCATCGCGCTGATCGGCGGGCGGCCCGGCATGATCTCCGCCGCGACCGCCGCCGTCGCGGTCCTCGTCGGCCCGCTGGTGCGCGAGCATGGCGTCGAATATCTGTTCGCCGCGACGATCCTGATGGGGCTGATCCAGATCGCCGCCGGGCTGCTGCGGCTCGACCTGCTGATGCAGTTCGTGTCGCGGTCGGTCATCACGGGCTTCGTCAACGCATTGGCGATCCTGATCTTCGTGGCGCAGCTGCCCCAACTGACCGGCGTCGGTTGGCAGACCTATGCGATGGTCGCGGGCGGGCTGGCGATCATCTACGGCGTTCCGCGCATCACGCGGGCGGTGCCCTCGCCGCTGGTCGCGATCCTCGTGCTCAGCGCGATCGCCATCGGTTTCGGCGTGCCGGTCCATACCGTCGGCGACATGGGGCGCTTGCCCGAGGGGCTGCCCGCCTTCGCATGGCCCAAGGTGCCGCTGACGCTGGAGACGCTGCGCATCATCCTGCCCTATGCGGTGACGATGGCGGCTGTCGGGCTGCTCGAATCGCTGCTGACCGCGCAGATCGTCGACGACCTGACCGATAGCGACAGCGACAAGCGGCAGGAGTGCGCCGGGCAGGGCGGGGCGAACATCGTCGCCGCACTGCTGGGCGGCATGGGCGGGTGTGCGATGATCGGCCAGTCGGTCATCAACGTCACCTCGGGCGGGCGGACGCGGCTGTCGACCTTCGTCGCGGGCGCGTTCCTGCTGTTCCTGCTCGCGGTGCTTGGGCCGTGGGTCGGGCGGGTGCCGATGCCCGCGCTGGTCGCCGTCATGGTGATGGTGTCGATCGGGACGTTCAGCTGGAACTCGATCCTGAACCTCAGGCGGCATCCGCCGACCTCGTCGATCGTGATGCTGACGACGGTGGTCGTCGTCGTCGCGACCCGCGACCTGTCGCTCGGCGTGCTGGCCGGGGTGCTGCTGTCGGGCATCTTCTTCGCCGGCAAGGTCCGGCGGATGTTCGCGGTCGAGCGCGATCTGTCCGCCGACGGTGCACGGGCGACCTACCGCGTCAGCGGCGAAATCTTCTTCGCGTCGGTCGATCGCTTCACCGGCGCGTTCGCCGGGGCCGACGATGCGCGGGAGGTGCGGATCGACGGGTCGGCGGCGCGCTTCTGGGACATTTCCGGCGTCGGCGCGCTTGACAAGATCGTCGCGCGGCTGCGGCGCGAGGGGCGGCATGTCGAGGTGGTCGGATACGACCGGGCGAGCGCCGACCTGATCGATCGCTTCGCGCTGCACGACAAGACCGGGGTAGAACTGGGGCTGGCCCCGCACTGACGCGAGGGATCAGCCCCCCAATTGCGCCAGCAACGCCTTGGCCGCCGCCGTCTCCGCTTCCTGCTTCGACGTGCCGGTCGCCTCGACCGCCGCCAGCTTGCCGATCGTCACGCGCACGGTGAAGCGCGGCGCGTGGCCGGGGCCGGACTTGTCGACGATCACATATTCGGGCGCGCGGCGGTTGTGCGCGGCGGCCCATTCCTGCAGCGCGGATTTGGGGTGGCGCGGCACCTTTAGCTGCGCATCGATCCGCCCCGCCCACAGCCGCCGGACCAGTTCGGTCGCGGCGGCATGGCCGTGGTCGAGATAGAAGGCGCCGATCAGCGCCTCCATCACGTCGCCCAGCACATTGTCGCTGTCGCCCGCGCCGTCGTCGCGCGCCTGTTTGCCGAGCTTCAGGTGCGGCACGACGCCGATCCCGCGCGCGATCTCGGCACAGACCGCGCCGGTGACGAGCGCGTTGAACCGTTTGGACAGCGCGCCCTCGCTCTCCGCGGGAAAGCGTTCGTAGAGCCATTCGGCGACGGCGAGGCCGAGCACCCGGTCGCCGAGGAACTCGAGCCGTTCATAGGTCGCCGCCGCGGTGCTGCCGTGCGTCAGCGCGCGGGCATAATCGTCGATCCGGGTCGGCGCGCGGCCCAGCGCCGCCGCGACCCAGCCGTCCAGCGCGCCGCTCAGAAGGTTTCCCCGATCCGGCCCCAGCGCGCGGCGCTCACCCACGTCCACGGCAGCAGCCAGTTGGCCGAACCGTCGGTCGAGAAGAAGTTCACCACCGCCTTGCCCTCGATATTCTCGAGCGGCACGATGCCGATCCCGCCGCCTTCGCGCGCGGGGAAGCGGCTGTCGGCGCTGTCGTCGCGGTTGTCGCCCATCAGGAAGGCGTGACCGGCGGGCACGGTGAACACGCCGGTGTCGTCCGCCTCGGTCGTGCCGAGGTCGAGCACGTTGTAGCTCTTGCCGCCGGGCAGCGTCTCACGGAACTGCGGATAGGCGCAGACCGGACGCTCGGCGACGACGCGGCGGAATTCCTCCATGCAGTCGGTGTTGGGCGACACCGGCACGACGAAATCGGCGATGCGCTGCTTCGGCACGGCGGTACCGTTCAGGAACAGCTGGCCGCCGCGCATCTGGATCGTATCGCCGGGAATGCCGATCACGCGCTTGATGTAATCCTGTCTGGCGGTCGGCGGCGCCTTGAACACCACCACGTCGCCGCGCGCGGGCGTGCGCGGCAGGATGCGCCCGGGGATCAGCGGCATGCTCCACGGCAGCGAGTGGCGCGAATAGCCGTAGTTCCACTTGGTGATGAACAGATAGTCGCCGATCAGCAGCCGCGGCTGCATCGACCCGGAGGGAATCGAGAAGGGCGAGAACAGGAACGAGCGGATCACGAACACCACGATCGCCAGCTTCAGCAGGAACAGCAGCAGGTCCGCCCCCTCCGAACGCTTCGGTTTGGCGGGTGCGGTTGCGGGAGTCGCGGGGGCGGGATCGAGTGCCATGGAAGCGTCCATGCTTGGGGCGGGCGGGGTGCGTCAAGCGGGATGCTTGCAGTTAGACGCTGGACCTGCCCCCGGTATCGGTCCTAGGGCCGGGGAGAACGCAAGACACGGCATGACGAGGGATAGTATGGCGATGCACGACTGGACGGCGATCGAGGGACTTCCGCAGACGAAGCTGACCGACCTGTTCGCGAATGACGCCGACCGGCTGGCGAAGCTGACCGTCGATGTCGGCGGCATCCATTTCGACTTCGCCAAGACGCATCTGGACGACGCGGCGCTCGACGCCTTTGCAGGCCTCGCCACGACGATGGAACTGTCGGCCAAGCGCGACGCGCTGTACTCGGGCGCGGTGGTCAACCCGACCGAGGGGCGCGCCGCGACCCACACCGCCGAGCGCGGCGAGGGATCGGCGGCGGATGTCGCACAGGCACGCGGCTTCCAGGCACGGATGCGCGCCCTGATCGACGCGATCGAGGCCGATGCGTTCGGTCCGGTGCGCCATATCCTGCACGTCGGCATCGGCGGGTCGGCGCTGGGGCCGGACCTGATCTTCGATGCGCTGGGCCGCGACGAGAACAAATATGACGTGGCGATCGTGTCCAACGTCGACGGCGTGGCGATGGAGGAAGCGGTCAAGGACTTCGATCCCGCCGCCACGCTGCTGGTCGTCGCCTCCAAGACCTTCACCACCACCGAGACGATGCTGAACGCGGGTTCGGCGCTGGCATGGATGCGCGAGGGCGGGGTCGAGGACCCGTTCGGTCGCGTCATCGCGCTGACCGCCGCGCCCGACCGCGCGGTGGAATGGGGCGTGGACGAAACGCGGGTGCTGCCCTTCGCCGAATCGGTCGGCGGGCGCTATTCCTTGTGGTCGACGCTCGGCTTCCCCTTCGCGCTGGCGCTGGGATATCAGGCCTATGAGGAGCTGCTGGAGGGCGCGGCGGAGATGGACCGCCATTTCCGCCTGACCGACGTGAATCACAACGCCCCCGTGCTCGCCGCCTTCGCCGACCTCTATTATTCGCAGGTCAAGGGCTGCGAGACGCGCGCGACCTTCGCCTATGACGAGCGGCTGCGGCTGCTGCCGTCCTATCTCCAGCAGCTGGAGATGGAGTCGAACGGCAAGTCGGTGACGGCGGCAGGCGAGCCGCTGGGGCGCAATTCGGCGGCGATCACCTGGGGCGGGGTCGGCACCGATGCGCAGCATGCGGTGTTCCAGCTGCTGCACCAGGGCACGCGCATCGTGCCGCTGGAATTCGTGGCGGTGATCGAGGCGGGCGACGTGCTCGACCCGGCGCATCACCGGCAGCTGCTGCTCAACGCGCTGGCGCAGGGCGCGGCGCTGATGGCGGGCAAGACCAACGACGATCCGGCGCGCGCCTATGCCGGGGATCGCCCGTCGTCGACGATCCTGCTCGCCGATCTGGACGCGCGCACGCTGGGCGCGCTGATCGCCTTCTACGAGGCGCGGACGTTCGTGAACGCGGCGCTGCTCGGGATCAATCCGTTCGACCAGTTCGGCGTGGAGCTGGGCAAGGAAATGGCCAAGGCAGCCGATCGCGGCGGTCAGACGTTCGATGCGTCGACCAACGATCTTCTGGCACGGGCGGGCCTTGCATGAGCGATTACGACTACGACCTGTTCGTCATCGGCGCCGGATCGGGCGGCACCCGCGCCGCCCGCGTCTCGGCGGCCTATGGCGCGAAGGTGGCGGTGGCGGAGGAATATCGCGTCGGCGGCACCTGCGTCATCCGCGGCTGCGTGCCCAAGAAGCTGCTGGTGTACGGCGCGCATTTCGCCGAGGATCTGCGCGATGCCAATGCGTTCGGCTGGGACGTGCCGTCGCAGTGCCATTTCAGCTGGGAGCGGCTCCGCGACAATGTGCTGAAGGAAGTCGACCGGATCAACGGCGCGTACACCAGCACGCTGGAGAACCACGGGGTCGAGATCATCCACGAGCGCGCGACCGTCACCGGGCCGCATTCGGTGAAGCTGGCGAGCGGCCGCGAAGTCACTGCCGAACGCATCCTGATCGCGGTCGGTGCGCGTCCCGCCGTGCCGTCCTGCCCCGGCGCGGAGCATGGCATCACCTCGAACGAGGCGTTCCATCTCGACGCCATCCCCAAGCGGGTGCTGATCGCGGGTGCGGGCTATATCGCCAACGAGTTCGCGGGCGTGTTCCACCAGTTCGGCGCGCACGTCATCCTCATCAACCGCACCGACGTGATCCTGCGCGGCTATGACGAATCGATCCGCGACCGGCTGTTGCAGATCTCGATGACCAAGGGGATCGAGTTCCGCTTCCATGCGGAGTTCGAGGGGATCGAGAAGGGCGACGACGGCTGCCTGACGGTGAAGATGTCGAACCATGAGCCGGTGACGGTGGACATGGTGATGTTCGCCACCGGGCGCGTGCCCAATACCGACGGGCTGGGACTGGAGTCGGCAGGCGTCGAGCTGGACGCCAAGGGGGCGGTGCAGGTGAACGACGATGCGCAGTCGTCGTGCCCGTCGATCTATGCGGTCGGCGACGTGACCAACCGCGTGCAGCTGACCCCGGTCGCGATCCGCGAAGGGCAGGCGTTCGCCGACCGGACCTATGGCGGCAAGGACGTGACCGTCGATTACGAGAACATCCCCTCGGCGGTGTTCAGCCATCCGCCGATGGCGGGCGTCGGCATGACCGAAGGCGAGGCCAAGTCGAAGCTCGGGTCGGTGAAGGTCTATCTCTCCGACTTCCGCCCAATGAAGAACGTGCTGGCGGGCCGCAACGAGCGCGCGCTGTACAAGATGATCTGCGACGACGTGACGGGCAAGATCGTCGGGCTGCACATGATCGGGCCGGACGCGCCGGAGATATTGCAGGCGGCGGCGATCGCGGTGAAGGCCGGGCTGACCAAGGAGGCGTTCGACCAGACGGTGGCGCTGCACCCGACGATGGCCGAGGAACTGGTGCTGATGAAATAGGGGGGCGAGGGGGGCGTTCCGGCGCACGGAACGCCCACGATCCTCCCCGGCACGGGGAGGGGGACCGTCGCCGAAGGCGATGGTGGAGGGGGAGGGCCGCGAACGCCACCGTTCCGTATGCGGGCACCCCCCTCCACCATGCTGCGCATGGTCCCCCTCCCCGCGAGCGGGGAGGATTTAGCCGTCCGCCAGGATCGCGTCGGCCTCGCTCGCCCCACCGCCGCCGACGCGCTCGCCGATCGTCGCCGTCACCGCGACGTTCATCGTGACGTTGCCGAGCGTCCGCACGATATCGGGCAGCGTCTCCACCGCGACCAGCAGTGCCAGCGGCTCGACCGGTACGCCCATCGCCACCGCGATCGGCGCGATCGACGAGACGAAGCTGATCTGCCCCGGCAGGCTGGCCGCGCCCATCGTCGTGATCGCGCCTGCCGCAATGCCCGCCGCGATCTGCCCGGCGCCCAGCGGCACCCCGAACACATGCGCGACATACAGCGCGACGCCGAGGTTCATCGCCGGCCCCGTGGCCCGAAACAGCGCCACCGCCATCGGCAGCACCACGCCCGAGGTGGAAACCGGCACGCCCAGATCGCCCGACCCTTTCAGCATCGCAGGCAGCGAGGCGAGCGAGGACTGGGTCGAGATCGCTACCGCCTGCGCCGGGGCGGTGCTCTTCAGGAAGCGCCCGATCGGCACCCGCCCGCCGAAGCGCGCCAGCGGATAGGCGAGCAGCCACACGCACAGCCCGACGCTCATCAGGATCAGCACATAATGGACCAGCGCCCCGAACGCCGCCGTGCCCGCGCGCGCACCGACGACATAGCCGAGCGCAAACACGCCGACCGGCCCCAGCCACAGCACCCAGTTGATGACGATCAGCATCGTGTCGGCGATCGCCTGGAACAGCCGGACGAGAAACGAGCGCGGATCGGAGGGCAGGCGGGTCAGTGCGAAGCCGAACACGAGGGTGAAGAGGATCAGCGGCAGGAACTGGTCGTTCGCCGCCGCCGACACCGGGTTGGTCGGCACGATCGCGACGAGGAAGTCGGTGAACGGCGGCACCTTGTCCGCGGGCGCGGCGCTGCCGAAGGTCGAACGCAGCGCCTGCGCCGCCGTGTCGCCCAGCGGGAACAGGTCGAGCAGCGAGAGGGTGACGAGCGCGCCGAGCGCCGAGGAGGTCCACAGAATGGCGACGAACAGCAGCAGCGAGCGCGTGGCGATCCGCCCGGCGCGCGCGGCCTCCGCCGTCTGGGCGATGCCGGTGATGAGCAGCGCCACCACCAGCGGCACGATCGTCATCCGCAGCGCGTTCAGCCATGCGGTGCCGACCGGCTCGGCCACCGCGATCCCCGATACCGCCGCGTCCGGCGCCTGTGCCGCCAGCCCGATGCCGAGCGCCAGTCCCGCGCCCAGTCCGATCAAAATCCGTGTCGCCTGCGACATGCTCGCCCTTTTGATAAAGTGGCGGTAGTAGCGTCGCCACGCAAAGGCTCAACCTGAAGGCGTAGCGCACGATGGCAAGGAAATATTTCGGCACCGACGGTATCCGTGGCCTGACCAACAGCAAGCCGATGACCGCCGAGATGGCGATGCGGATCGGCATGGCGGCGGGCGCGCACTTCCGCCGCGGCGATCATCGCCACCGCGTGGTGATCGGCAAGGATACGCGGCTGTCGGGCTATATGCTCGAGAATGCGATGGTCGCGGGGTTCACCGCGGTCGGCATGGACGTGGTGCTGGTCGGGCCGATGCCGACCCCGGCGGTGGCGCTGCTGACGCAGTCGATGCGCGCCGATCTGGGCGTGATGATCTCCGCCAGCCATAATCCGTTCCACGACAACGGCATCAAGCTGTTCGGGCCGGACGGGTACAAGCTGTCGGACGAGGCCGAACTGGCGATCGAGGCGCTGATCGACAGCGAGGTCGAACTGGCCGCGCCGGGCGACATCGGCCGGGCCAAGCGGATCGAGGACGCGCGCGGACGCTATATCCACTTCGCCAAATCGACGTTCCCGGAGAATATGCGGCTCGACGGGATGAAGCTGGTGATCGATTGCGCGAACGGTGCGGCGTACAACGTCGCCCCCTCGGCGCTGTGGGAACTGGGCGCGGAGGTGATCGCGATCGGCGTGACTCCGAACGGCAAGAACATCAACGACCGGGTGGGGTCGACCGCGCCGCAGCTTTTGTCGGAAACCGTGGTCGCCTCGGGCGCGCAGATCGGGATCGCGCTGGACGGCGATGCCGACCGGCTGATCGTGGTGGACGAGGCGGGCCGGGTGATCGACGGCGACCAGCTGATGGCGACGATCGCGGCGGGCTGGGCGCGGGCCGGGCGGCTGAAGGGCGGCGGGCTGGTCGCCACCGTCATGTCGAACCTCGGGCTGGAACGGCATCTGTCGGCGCAGGGGCTGGGGCTGGTGCGGACCGCCGTGGGCGACCGGCATGTCCTCGAGAAGATGCGCGGCTCGGGCTATAATGTCGGCGGCGAGCAGTCGGGGCATATCATCCTGTCCGACTATGCGACCACCGGCGACGGGCTGGTCGCCGCGCTTCAGGTGCTGGCCGAACTCCAGCGCGCGGGGGCGCCCGCCAGCGAGGTGCTGCACCGCTTCGATCCCCTGCCGCAGCTGCTCAAGAACGTGCGGTTCTCGGGCGGCAGGCCGCTCGACGATCCGCGGGTGAAGGACGTGGTGGCGGGGGTCGAGGCGGAACTGGCCGGGCGCGGGCGGCTGGTGCTGCGTCCGTCGGGGACCGAGCCGGTGATCCGGGTGATGGCCGAAGGCGACGACAAGCGACAGGTGGAGGCGGTGGTCGACCGCATCTGCGACGCGGTGCGGCAGGTCGCGGCCTGATGCTGGCGATGAAACCGGCATGCGAGCGGTGCGACGCGCCGCTGCCGCCGCAGGCGCACGGGGCGTTCATCTGCTCGTACGAGTGTACCTTCTGCGCGGAATGCGCCGACGAACTGGACGAGGTGTGCCCGAACTGCCGGGGCGAACTGGTCGATCGCCCGGTGCGGCGCAGGTAAAGATCCTCCCCGGCACGGGGAGGGGGACCGCCGCGAAGCGGTGGTGGAGGGGGACTGCCGCATACGGAACGGCAGCGGTTGCGGCCAACCCCCTCCACCAGCTTCGCTGGTCCCCCTCCCCGTAAACGGGGAGGAGCTTGATCGTAGCGCTTGGGATGCTAACGCGCCTTCCATGACCACCCCCCGTATCCTGATCGTCGCCGGTTCCGATTCCGGCGGCGGGGCCGGTATCCAGGCCGATATCAAGACCGCGACGATGCTGGGCGTCCATGCCACGACCGCCGTCACCGCCATCACCGCGCAGAACACGCTGGGGGTCGATGCCGTTCATGCCGTGCCGACCGACATGGTGATGGCGCAGATCGATGCGGTGGTGCGCGACATCGGCGTCGATGCGGTCAAGATCGGGATGATCGGATCGGCGCGTACCGCCCATGCGCTGGCCGACAAGCTGGCCGAGCTGCCGGGCATTCCGGTGGTGTTCGATCCGGTGATGATCGCGACCAGCGGCGCGCGGCTGGCCGACGAGGCGACGATCGCCGCGTTCGAGCGGCTGATGCGGCTGGCCACGCTGACCACCCCCAACCTGCCCGAGGCGAAGGCGCTGGGCGGCGTGCCTGCGATGCTGGCGAAGGCGCGCGCGGTGCTGGAAAAGGGCGGGCACGGCGAGGGCGAGGTGGTGATCGACCGGCTGCACCAGAGCGGCGCGGGGCTGCCGCCGCTGGTCGAATGGTCCGCGCCGCGCATCGACGGGATGGCGACGCACGGCACCGGCTGCACCCTGTCCACCGCGATCGCGTGCGAACTGGCCAAGGAATGGACCTTGCCCGAGGCGATCGAGCGTGCGCGCTGCTTCGTGCGGATCGCGATGCTGGGCGCGGAGGAACTGGGCAGGGGCGCGGGGCCGATGGCGCAGCAGGGGGTGCGGCTCGACCTCAACCCCTCGCGCTGGGCGCCGATGCTGAACCAGGTGACGGTGCCCGCCGACGATGTGGGCGCGAGCGAGCATTTCTACCGGCTGCTCGGCCTGAAGCAGATCGTGCGCTCCAGCCGCCGCTATGCCCGGTTCGAGACCGAGGGCGGGGCGACCTTCTCGATCGAGATGACCGAGGAGCGCAGGCGGCCGCTCGTCTTCTTCGAGGTCGGCGATCTCGACGTGATCGTGCCGTTCCTGAAAGGACAGGGCCTCGGCTTCACGCAGGAGCCGACCGACCGGCCATGGGGCTGGCGCGAGGCGCGGCTGCTCGATCC
Source organism: Sphingomonas silueang (assembly GCF_040049155.1). Classification (NCBI taxonomy): domain Bacteria; kingdom Pseudomonadati; phylum Pseudomonadota; class Alphaproteobacteria; order Sphingomonadales; family Sphingomonadaceae; genus Sphingomonas; species Sphingomonas silueang. The sequence continues at coordinate 144,750 of NZ_JBDZDK010000005.1, read as the reverse complement.
GGCGGGGAACGAGGTGTGCCTGTACGAGGCGGGCGAGATGCGGCGTTTCCCGCCGTGGCGGATCAGGAGTGCCTGACTTCGCGCATGAGGCGCGCTATCCCGCTCCGGTGGCGGGCGTGGACGAGGCGGGGCGCGGGCCGCTGGCCGGGCCGGTGGTGGCGGCGGCGGTGATCCTCGATCCGGCGCGCGTGCCGCCGGGGCTGAACGACAGCAAGGCGCTGTCGGCGAAGCGGCGCGCGGCGCTGCATGCGCAACTGCTGGCCTGTGCGCAGGTGGGGGTCGGGGTGGCGAGCGTCGAGGAGATCGACCGGCTTAACATCCTGTGGGCATCGATGCTGGCGATGGAGCGCGCGGTGGATGCGCTGCCGGTTGTACCCGCGATGGTGCTGGTGGATGGCAACCGCTGTCCGGACTGGCGCTATGCATCACAGGCGATCGTAAAGGGCGATGCGCTGAGCCTGTCGATCGCCGCCGCGTCGATCGTCGCGAAGGAAACGCGCGATGCGATGATGGTCGCAGCGGACGCGGACTGGCCGGGCTATGGCTGGGCGTCGAACAAGGGCTATGGCGCGGCGGTGCATCTGGCGGCACTTCGCACGCTCGGGCCGACCCCGCTGCACCGCCGCAGCTTCGCGCCGGTCGCGCAGGCGCTGCTCGCGCTATAGGTTCTCGGCGACCCCGGCGGCCCGAACGGCGTAGAGTTGATCAAGAACAAATAGCGAACAAACTATTTTCCTACACTCCCTGACGCGATCTATGCCGACGTACCGCTCCGGAACGGATGCAGTCCGGCAGGCCGTTAGCGGCAGTGGAAATCAGCGCAAGGAGGGTGTCGTCATGACCGACTTTACGGGTGTACCTGCCGATGCGGTAACCGGCGGCAACATTACCGGACCCGATCGATCGTCGCAGGTGGAAGCCTTTTTCCAAGGCACGGGCAAGAACAAGATCGTCGAGGTCATCGGCGGATATAATACGGCGACGTACAGCGGCGGTTATCTGATCGGCGATGCGGCGGTAAAGATTCCCTATGGTACGTCGATCCAGGGTACCGGCATCACTGCCCGCTTCTATGCCGACATCGGATCGGCCAATCCGCTGTTCGCGATCAATACCGACGGCAACGGCAATCTGATCGTCCAGTCGGGTACCAATGTCGGTCCGGGATTGGGGAACGCCTATTACCGCGATTTCGTGATCCATGCCCTGAAGGCGAGCGAGACGAGCGACATGGCGCTGGTTCCGGCGTTCGAGGTCGGCGACAGTTCGACGTTCGAGAACATCGCCACGCACGGGTTGCAGACGCTGGTCCGCTCGCCCGGTTCGCTGTATCTCGACCAACTGACCGTCCGCAAATGCGTGGTCAACCGGCAGCCCGACGGCGACAAGTTCGCCGTCGATCTGGGCGCCGTTCGTCGCGTTGGCGACGGGCTGGTCATCGACCAGTTGCATGTCGTCTACAACCCCGACAGCATCAATCGACCGCGTGCGGTGAAAGTTGCCACCGCGCGAGGTGCAAGTATCCTGAACGGGATCAATGGCGACCACGAGTTCGTGTCCTGCACAAGTCTTCGCTTCTCGAATTTTCACGGTGAGGGTGGCAAGATCAGCTTCATCGGGACGCACGGCGTCGCGTCGGACAACGTTTACTGGATGCATGCAAATCTGGTTCGCGCCTGTACGCCGTTGAACGTCCTGCGAGTACCGGGTGCGGGTAGCTTGGTAGCGAGCAACGTCAAGCTCGAACGACAGATGTTTGCCTATGAAGATGGTTCCCCACATTTCGCTTACGATACCGTCCAGACGAACCTGTTCGTCGAGACGGGGTGCGGTTTCGTGCAGATTGAAGACTGTTACTGCGCGACGTTGCTTGGTGGAATTTCCTCTTCGCCTGTGGGTAAGGCCGGGATCAAGACAGGCGACGCCGTGTTCGATGCGTACAGTCATTTTGCCAGCGTCCGCTCGCGCTACGACGTCGATCGCTGGCTGATCAGCGGCGAGCACCCGGCCCTCGGCCGGATGTCGGGCGATACTTATATGTTCCCCTATGGGCTGCAACCGGGGGTAAGCGGGATCGACAGTGCCGTCGGTCGATGGGGGCTGCCCACCGGCAAGTATTTCTTCAGGGTCGTGGCGTGGGTCGATCTTCCGCGGCGGATCGGCTCCACCACCGCAAACGAACTGTCGTACGACATGGTCGAGGGCGGCGGCGCGGCGCGGCTGTTCCTTGATATCGGGCGCGGGCCGAAGATGCTGCGCGTCTATATCGGTACCAGCAGCGGCAGCTATGATCGCTACATCGACGTGCCGTGGGTCGGCGGAAACTACATCGGGGTGCAGGGGGACCGCGTGATGGGGTTCGCGGCGCAGACGCGACCGGCGGGACCGGTCGATGCCAGTTCCGGCGTGCGCGTCGCGCAATATGCGCTGCAACCCGGCGACCCTACGAACACCGTCGCCTATGGCAACGTCACGGTCACGAACTTCCTGAACGCACTGCCGGGCAACGGGACGTGGAACCGCGGCGACGTGGTGTTGTGGGCCAAGCCGACCGGCGGCAAACGCGGCCACCAGCGACTGACCACCGGATCGACGCATGTCCTCAACCAGGACTGGATCGAACTGAGCGTCTGACCTTGCGAAGGGCCGACCGGGCGGGGCTTCGGTCAGCCCTTCGGAAATTTGCGACGAACGGAGTTGCTACCAGATATGGAGCCCCGTGTGGCGGCGCGGACTCCATATCTGGTTTGTCGCGAATCGGAAGACCGTGATCGCGATTCCCGATTCCACCAGGAGTCAACCCACCCCCTTGACCGCGACTCGCGGATTCGCCGAAATAGCCGGCTGTAAGGGGAAAAATACGATGGTCGCGACGAAAACCCGGACCCGGGAGCCCAAGACGGTCAGCCTGCCGCTCGACCGCATCCTGATGGACGATTGCATCGATGCGATGCGGTCGCTGCCGGCGAAGTCGATCGACTGCATCTTCGCCGATCCGCCCTACAACCTGCAACTGGGCGGCGACCTGCTGCGCCCCGACGGCAGCCAGGTCGATGCGGTGGACGACGACTGGGACAAGTTCGACAGCTTCGCCGCCTATGACAAGTTCACCAAGGCGTGGCTCACGGAAGCACGTCGCCTCCTGAAGCCCGACGGCACGATCTGGGTCATCGGCAGCTATCACAACATCTACCGCGTCGGCGCGACCGTGCAGGACCTCGGCTTCTGGATCCTGAACGACATCGTGTGGCGCAAGTCGAACCCGATGCCCAATTTCAAGGGGACGCGCTTCACCAACGCGCATGAGACGATGATCTGGGCGTCGATGGGGGAAAAGGCGCGCTACACCTTCAACTATCGCCAGATGAAGACGCTGAACGACGAGTTGCAGATGCGTTCCGACTGGGAATTCCCGATCTGCGGCGGGCAGGAGCGGCTGCGCCGGGAAGGGACCAAGGTGCATCCGACGCAGAAGCCCGAGGCGCTGCTGTACCGCGTGCTGCTCGCCTCGACCAGGCCCGGCGACGTGGTGCTCGACCCGTTCTTCGGCACCGGCACCACCGGCGCGGTCGCGCGGCGGCTGGGGCGGCGCTTCATCGGGATCGAGCGCGATGCGACCTATGTCGAGGCGGCGACCGCGCGGATCGAGGCGGCGCTGCCGCTGGACGAATCCGCGATCCGGGCGATGCGCGCGCCGACCAGGCCGCCGCGCGTGGCGTTCGGCGTGCTGGTGGAGAACGGCCTGCTGCCGCCGGGCAGCGTGCTGACCGATGCGAAGCGGCGGTGGCGCGCGACGGTGCTGGCCGACGGATCGCTGGCGTCGGATTGCGGGCTGGCGGGATCGATCCACAAGCTGGGGTCGCTGGTACAGGGTGCCCCGACGTGCAACGGCTGGACCTTCTGGCAGGTCGAGCGGGCGGGCAAGCTGGTGCCGGTCGATACGCTGCGGCAGGAATGGCTGCTCGCGACCCAGCCTTGATGCGGTCGGGCCTGCAAGGGCGATAGGGCCTTCTTCTCCTCTCCCTTGTCAGGGAGGGGAGCGCGCGCGTGCGAACGGATAGCCGGTTGATCCCGTCCCCGCCACCGGGCAGGGGCGGGGCATGAACCCCTATCTCCGCCCCGTCCGCTTCGTCGATACCCCCGTGGGCCTGCCCGAGGGCAGCGTGCAGCGACTGGCCGGGGGGATGCTCTGGTTCGCCGCCTATGAGGCGCGGTGGCGGGGCGGGCGGCGGGAGGTCGTGCCGGTCGAGGATTTCGCGGCATGGGTCGAACGCCTGCCCGCCGCCGAAGCCGGGCGGGCGCGGCTGCTCCACGCGCGCATCGTCGCCCCGCGCGCGCCGCTGGTGCTGGGCGAACGGGTGATCCGGTTCGACCAGCCGCAGGTCATGGGCATATTGAACGTCACCCCCGACAGCTTCTCGGACGGCGGCGCGCATGTCGGCGATCCGGCGGACGCGGCGGCGGCGGGAGTCGCGATGGCGGCGGCGGGGGCGGCGCTGATCGACCTCGGCGGGGAATCGACCCGCCCCGGCGCGGCGACCGTGTGGGAAGACGACGAGATCGCCCGCGTCGTGCCGGTCGCGCAGCGGCTGGCGGCGGCCGGGGTCGCGGTATCGGTCGATACGCGCAAGGCAGGCGTGATGGCCGCCGCGCTCGACGCGGGGGCGCATGTCGTCAACGATGTCGCCGCGCTGGCATGGGACGACCGGGCGCTGCCGCTGGTCGCGGCGCGCGGCTGCCCGGTGGTGCTGATGCATTCGCCCGCCCCGGCGCAGGGGCCGCACGGCGGCGAAGGGTACCGCGACGCGCTGCTCGACGTGTTCGACTGGCTGGAGGGGCGGGTGGCGGCGGTCGTTGCCGCCGGGGTCGATCCCGCGCGGATCATGGTCGATCCGGGCATCGGCTTCGGCAAGGCGCTGTCCGACAATCTGGCGCTGGTGAACGGCCTTTCGCTGTTCCACGGCCTTGGCTGTCCGCTCTTGCTCGGCGCGAGCCGCAAGCGCATGATCGGCGCGCTCGCGAACGAGGCACCGGCCGAACAACGGCTGGGCGGGTCGGTTGCGCTGGCATTGGCGGGGATCGAACGCGGGGCCCAGATGGTCCGCGTGCATGACGTGATCGAAAGCGTACAGGCGATTCGCGTGTGGCGCGGCCTGCGCGATGCCGCGCTGGTTGCGGGCTGATCGCCGGCCGGACCGGACAAATAACTGATTTTGTTGGAACGGGCCCGGTATTAACCAACTGTAAGAACCTTTTGCCGCATGGCGTATCACCGGAAGGAAGCGATATGCGACGCGATGTGAGCGCTCTTCTCGACAAGCTCGGGAAACCCGGTTTCCGATATGAAGCCTTCGCCGATCCGATTTCGGATCTGGAGCCGTGGCCGCTGTTCGCCGCGCTGCTGGAGGATCCGCGCGTGGTCGGCGTGGCGCAGCGCGAGACGGAGCGGGCGGTGCCGCCGCCGATGGCGCCGATGTTCGCGCGCTATGCGACGAACACGCCGCCCACGCCCCCGCGCGAGACGCCTGCATCGGGCAACCTGCGCGCCTTCCTGTCGGGCCTGTCCGACGATCGCCGGGGAGGGCGCTGAGATGCCGCTGATCCTGTGTCATGCGCCGACCGGCGGGGTGGGAACCAGCTTCATCGCGGCGCACCTGTCGCTGGGGCTGGCCGCACGCGGGCATCAGGTGACGGCGGTGGACTTCACCCATGCCGATGCGCTCAAGCTGTTCTTCGGCATGCTGCCGACGCAGGCGGTGCCGGAAATCGGCGAGGCCGACGACGAGGGCATCATCGTCGAGGGCGTCGAACTGCTCCAGGGCTACAGCTTCGTGCAGGGCGGGGCGATGACCCGCGGCGGGCGCGGCGCGGGCGCGCTGCTGGGCGACCGGGTGGTGGTGGCCGACGTCGCCTCCGCCGATCTCGCCACGCGCGACGCGCTGCTGCCGCTGGCGGCGCTGCACCTGTGCGTGCTGATGCCGCAGCCGGTGTCGCTCGCGGGCCTTGCGCGGGTGCGGAGCGACGTGGCGGCGATCGACCTCGAATCGACCGCCTTCGTGCTCAACCAGGCCGACGACACCCGCAAATTGTCGCGCCACAGCCAGTTGTTCCTGCGCGAGCTGTTCGACGACCGGATGATCGCCGCGGTCCGCCGCGACGAAGCGGTGAACGAGGCGCTGGCGTCGTTCCAGCCGATCGCGCGCTATGCGCCGCAGAGCGTGGTCCTGCCCGATCTCGCCGCGCTGGCGGTCGCGATCGAGGCGCGCTGCGGCCTGACGATTCAGGAGGATGCGGCATGAGGGTCGCGGCGGTCCCGCAACTGCTGATGCTGGCCGCGCTCGGCCTGCTCGCGCTGATCGTGGTGACGGTCCCGCTCGACCTGCAATCGCAGTGGATCTTCGCCGGCGTCACCATCGTCGGCGCGATCGTGCTCGGGCGGATGCAGACGCGCCGGGCGACGCTGGTGCTGGCGCTGCTGTCGCTGCTGGCATCGACCCGTTACCTGTTCTGGCGGACGACGACGACGCTGGAGTTCGACGGGCCGATCGGCGCGGCGCTGGGCATCGGGCTGTACATGGCCGAACTCTATGCGTGGGTCATCCTCGCGCTCGGCGTGGTGCAGACCGCATGGCCGATGGAGCGCGAGGCGGTGGAGCTGGACGGGCCGCCCGAACAATGGCCGACGGTCGACGTCTATGTCCCGACCTATAACGAAAGCCTCGACATCGTGCGCAACACGGTGCTGGCGGCGATGGACATGGATTATCCGCGCGACCGGTTCCGCGTCTATCTGCTCGACGACGGACGCCGCCCCGAATTCCGGGCGTTCGCGCGGGCGGCAGGTTGCGGCTATGTCACCCGTTCGGACAACAACCATGCCAAGGCGGGCAATCTGAACGCCGCCATGTCGCGCACCGACGGGTCGCTGATCGCGATCTTCGACTGCGACCACGTGCCGACGCGCGCCTTCCTCCAGATGACGGTCGGCTGGTTCCAGCGCGACCGCAAGCTGGCGCTGGTGCAGACGCCGCACCATTTCTATTCGCCCGATCCGGTGCAGCGCAACCTGGGATCGGTGAAGGACCTGCCGGGCGAGGGCGACCTGTTCTACGGCGCGGTGCAGCGCGGCAACGACCTGTGGGACGCGGCCTTCTTCTGCGGATCGTGCGCGATCATCCGCCGCGCGGCGCTGGCCGATACCGGCGGCTTCGCGTTCGAGACGGTGACGGAAGATGCGCACACCGCATTGAAATTGCAGCGCAAGGGCTGGTCGACCGCCTATCTCGGCATGCGGCTGTCGGCGGGCCTCGCGACCGAGCGGCTGGTGCTGCACATCGGCCAGCGCATCCGCTGGGCGCGCGGCATGACCCAGATCCTGCGCATCGACAATCCGCTGTTCGGGCGCGGCCTGAGCCTCCAGCAGCGGCTCTGCTACCTGAACGCGATGCTGCACTTCCAGTTTCCGCTGCCGCGCATCGCGTTCCTGACCAGCCCGCTCGCCTATCTGATCCTCGGCGAGAACATCATCCGCGCCTCCGCGTCGATGATCTTCGCCTATGCCGCCGCGCACCTCTATTGCTCGCAGGTGTCGGGCGCGCGGTTGCAGGGGGGCGACCGCAGGCCGCTGTGGGGCGAGGTGTACGAGACGATCCTCGCCTTCCACCTCGCCAAGCCGACCGTGTGGACGCTGTTCCGCCCGCACGGCGGCAAGTTCAACGTGACCGACAAGGGCTCGCTGCTCGACAAGACGCATTTCGACATCGCGACGGTCAAGCCGCACCTGATCTGCATCGGCCTCGTGCTGTTCGGGATCGTGTTCGGGCTGGTGAAGTGGCTGTTCTTCCCGCACCTGTTCAACATCCAGGGCGATACGCTGCTGCTGAACACCGCCTGGGCGGTCTTCAGCCTCGTCATCCTGCTGGCCGCGGTGTCGGTCGCGCGCGAGACGCGGCAGGTGCGCGAATATATCCGCATCCCGGTCGAGCTGCCGGGCACGCTGTATTTCGCGGACGGCCATGTGGTGGAGGCGCGCACCATCGACCTGTCGATGGGCGGCCTCGCGATCGCCGCGCCCCGGGACGTGGTGCTGCGCGACCGCGAAGTCACCCATGTCGCGCTGCCGATGGGCGACGAGATGCTGACGCTGCCGGTACGGTTGCAGCGGATGGGCAAGCAGGTGCTGAACCTGCAATTCCGGGAGCTGGACGTGCTGCAACAACGCCAACTGGTACGCGCGGTGATGGGGCGCAGCGATGCGTGGCAACCCGCCGGGCCGTTGGCACCCGTATCCACGCTGCAATCGCTGGGGGACATCGTGAAGGTCGATCTGCTGACGCTCAAGCGCCTGCTGGGCCTCAACCGTGCCGAACGCCGGCAGGAACGCCAGGCGCTGGCGGCCAAGGCGAAGACCGCGGGGCTGGCGAAGGCGGCGGCGGTCGCGGCGCTGGTCGGCATCGGCGGCACGCTCGCCCTGCCGCGACCCGCCGTGGCGCAGGCCGCCGCGCAGCCGGTCGAGACCACCGAAGCGCAGCCCGGCGTCCGCGGCGTGCGGCAGGAACGGCTGAGCTTCCGCGACCTGCGCGTGCGCCAGGCGATCCGGCTGGCGGGCACGCGCGGCGAGATCGCCATCCCCTTCGGCCTGCGCGCCAACGAGGTGGTGACGAACGCCAATCTGACGCTGAACCTCGCGTGGTCGCCCGCGCTGCTGGGCGATCTGAGCCAGCTGGTCGTGATCCTCAACGGCGAGGTCGTGCGCACCCTTCGCCTCGCCCCCGACGGCGCGGGCGGGCAGCAGGTCACGATCCCGGTCAACCCCGCGCTGTTCCTGCCGGGCGACAACCAGCTCAACCTGCGGCTGGTCGGCCATTATGCCCGCGATTGCGAGGACCCGTTCCACAGCTCGCTATGGGCCAATGTCAGCAACACGCGGTCGGCTTTCGACCTGACGATCCAGACGCTGCCGCTCAACCCCGATCTCGCGCGGCTGCCCGCGCCGTTCTTCGACCGGTCGGACAATCTGCCGCTGCGGCTGCCGTTCGTGTTCGCCGCCTCGCCGACCGACGGCGAGCTGGAGGCGGCGGCGAGCGTGGCGTCGTGGTTCGGCCGCCTCGCCAGCTATCGCGGCTTCGCGTTCAAGCCCAGCTTCGGCGCGATCCCGCGCGGCAATGCGATCGTGTTCATGCGGCCCGGCATGCGCATCGGCGATTTCGTGCCGACGATTGCCGGACCCTCGGCCATCGTGATCCGCAACCCCTATGACCCGTTCGGCGAGCTGTTGCTGGTGATGGGTCGCGACGAACGCGAGATGAAGCTGGCCGCCGCCGCGCTGGCGGTGGGGCGCGGCACCATCGGCGGTGCGTCGGCGCGGTTCGACGGGGTGCGCATCCCGACATGGGAACGCTATGGCGCGCCGCGCTGGCTGCGCTCCGACCGGCCGGTGAAGCTGGGCGAACTGGTCGATCCGCGCAGCCTGCAGGGCGTCGGCCTGCCGCCGGGGCCGCTGACCGCGGGCTTCCGCGTCGCGCCCGACCTGTTCTTCTGGCCGCGCGAGGGCGCACGGCTCGACCTGCGCTATCGCTATCCGACCGCGTCGTGGCTCGACCGGCGGGCGTCGCGGCTCGATATCTCGATCAACAACCAGTATCTGCGCACCCTGTCGCTCGCCGGGGCGGGATGGTGGCAGCGGCTGCTGGGGCAGGCCGACGGCGCGACCAGCAACACCGGCACCGCCAGCGTCGTACTGCCGAGCTATAACCTGTTCGGCCAGAACGAGCTGATCTTCGACTACAACCTCATCATCGCCAACAAGAAGAAGTGCGAAGGCACGCTGCCCGAGAATGTGCGGGTCGCGATCGATCCCGATACCGAGATCGACCTGACCCATGCCTATCACGCGGCGCGCATGCCCTCGCTCGCGACCTTCGCCAACGCGGGCTATCCCTTCACGGTCAGCCCCGACCTCGGCGAGACGACGGTACTGCTCCCCGCCAATGCCGATGCCGCGACCGTCGAGGCGTATCTGACGCTGATGGGCCGGTTCGGCGATGCGACGGGCGCACCGACGACGGCGGTGGCGGTCGAACGATCGGCCAGTTCGGACGCGCTGACCGGGCGCGACGTGCTGGTGGTCGGCACGCCGTCGAACAACCTGTCCGGCCTGTTCGAGGGGGCGCCGGTATCGATCCAGAACGGCCGCATCCGCGTGACCGAGCGCAACGTGATCGACCGGGTGTTCGGCCTCGTCTCGCCCTATGGCGAGGACGATGTGGGGGAAACCAACGCCTTCCTGACCACCGCCGACCGCTTCACCGGCTTCGTCAGCTTCCGCTCGCCCTATGACAAGGGGCGGACGGTGGTGGCGATGCTGGCGACCGATCCGACCGACCTGCCCGGCCTCGTCCAGGGCCTTGCCGACCAGCGCACCAACGCGCAGGTGCAGGGCGACCTGTCGGTCGCGACCGGCGATACCGTGCGCAGCTTCGCGGTCGGGCAGAGCTACTGGAGCGGGTCGCTGCCCGCATGGATGCGGGTGGCGTGGTGGTTCAGCGAGCGCCCGCTGTTGATGGGCCTGAGCGGATTGCTGGTCGCGATCCTGCTGGCCGGGCCGCTGTATCTGCTGCTCAGGCGGCAACAGGCCAAGCGACTGGGAGAGGACAAGGCATGATGCGCCGCACGACGATCGCGCTGCTGCTGGCTCAGGCGGCGGTGACCATACCCGCCGTCGCCCAGCCCGGTGTCGCCGCGCTGCTGCAACAGGGGCGCTACTGGCAGGGCAAGGGGCGGGCCGACCTGGCGCGCACCGCCTATCGCCGGGTGCTGGCGCTCGATCCGGGGAATGAAGAGGCGCGGCGGGCGCTGCGCGGGGCGACGACGCCTGCGCCGTCGCCTACCCCGGCACCCGCGCCGGTGCTGACGGGGGCGCCGCAACCGGCCCCGGCGGCACGCGCGTCCGCGCCCGCGGCTTCGGCCCCGACCGCCGCCGCGCCGTCGCGGCGAACCGCACCCGATCGCGGCGGCGATGCCCGCGCGGCGGGGTTCCGCGCGCTCGAGGCCGGGCAGCTGGCACAGGCCGAGCGGCTGTTCGACCGCGCGCTGGCGGTCAACGCCAATGATGCCGATGCGTCGGGCGGCCTCGGCATCGTCCGCCTGCGCCAGTCGCGCTTCGCCGATGCGGCGCGGCTGCTGACCCGCGCCTCGTCGCGCGGCAATGCGTCGCGCTGGGCGGAGGCGCTCGCCTCGGCACGCTTTTTCGCCGGGCTGGCGGAGGCGCGCGACAAGCTGGAACGCGGCGACGTCCTCGGCGCGCAGACCGATGCGGAGCAGCTCGCCCGCCTGTCGGTGCGCGACCGGGGACCGGCGCTGGCGCTGCTGGCGGACATCTACGAACGGCAGGGGCGCTATGCCGACGCCGCCGACCTCGCGCGCCAGGCCGGGGCGGCGGGCGGCACCGAGAAGCAGTTGCAGGCGCGCGTGGCACGCGATGCGGCGTTGCAGGCGGTCCAGCGCGGCGACACGCAGGCCGCCGAGGCGCAGTTCCAGCGCGGCCTTCAGATCGACCAGAGCGATCCGTGGATCCGCTATGAATTCGCCCGCTACCTGCTGGCGCGCGGGCGCGTGCCGGAAGCGGATTCGCTGATCCAGTCGCTCCAGACGATCGGGTCGGCGGACGCGAACTATGCCGCCGCGATGCTGCATGCCCAGCTCGGTCGCCTGACGCAGGCGAATGCCATGCTCGCCCGGATTCCGGAGGGACAGCGGACCGCCGCGATCCGCCGGTTCGAGGGGCAGTTGACCGTCGACGCCGCCATCGCCCGTGCCCGTTCCCTCGCGGCGCAGGGCCGGGGCGGGGAAGCGGTGGCGGCGCTGCGCGGGATCGGCGACACGCCGGGCCTGTCGGCGGCGTCGCTGTCCAGTGTGGCGGGTGCGCTCGACGAACTGGGCGACAGCGCGGGCGCGGTGCCGCTGGCGCAGCGCGCGCTGGCGGCATCGCCCGCCAGCCCCGCCGACTATGAACCGATCGTCCGCATCTTCGCGCGCGGCGGCGAGGATGCGGCGGTGACGGACGCCATCGCCCGCGCGCGCAGCGCCGGGGCGGGATCGGCGGGCGGCGAGGCGGAGGTCGCGCGGCTTCAGGCGATCGCGGCGGCGGGGCAGGCGGACAAGCTGCGCCTTGCCGGGCAATATGCCCCGGCGTTCGACCTGTTGCAGCAGGCATGGACCGCCGCGCCGAACGATCCGGAAGTGCTGGCGGCGCTCGGTCGCCTCTATCAGTCGGGCAACATGCCGTCGCAGGCGGCGCAGACCTATCAGCTGGCGCTGGCGCGCAATCCGCGCGACAAGGGCGCGCTGACCGGGCTGATCGGTGCGGCGGGGGCGGCGGGGGACCACGACCTCGCCGTCGCGACCGTGGAGCGCGCGCTCCAGGCCTTTCCCGACGATCCGCAGGTCTATGCGGCGGCGGGGCAGATGGAGCAGGCGCGCGGCAACACCGGTGCGGCGCGGCGCTATCTGAAGCGGGGCGAGGCAGCCTATGCCGCGCGCAGCGGCGCGGTGCGCGGCGCGGTGGCGGCGAGCGGCAATCCGTTCGCGGCGAGCCCGACCGGCACCAATCCGTTCCGCACCGCCGAGGCGGCGGCACCGGCGGCGAACGTCAATCCCTTTGCGCTGAGCGGCGGGAAGATCCCCGCCATGGCGCCGGGCGGACAGGCGGCGAGCGCCTTCACCGCGCCTGCGGCGACGGTCGGCGACCCCGAACTGCAACGGCTGCGCGCCGAGATCACCCGCCAGGCCGGGGACAGCGGCCCGCGCATCGACATGACGCTCGGCTATCGCGAGCGCTCGGGCGAGACGGGGCTCAGCCAGTTGCGCGAACTGTCGGGCACGGTGCGGGCCTCGACCACGGTCGGCGGCGGCCGTATCGGCATCGCCGCCACGCCGGTGGTGATCGATTCGGGCCGCCCGACCGGATCGGCGCTCGCCCGCTTCGGCCGCAACGCGACGCCGGAGGCCGAGGCGATCGTCGCGCGCGAGGCGGCGCGGCTGACCCAGGCGGAGACGCAGCATGCCTCGGGCGTGGCGGTGCAGGCCAGCTACGACAGTCCGGCCGTGCGGATCGAGGTGGGGACCACGCCGATCGGGTTCGACGATACCAAGGTGACATGGGGCTTCACCGCCCGGCCGCGCCTGTCCAGCACCGTGTCGGCCCAGGGCTGGGTCCGGCGCGAGGCGGTGAGCGACAGCATCGCCTCCTACGCGGGCACGCGCGATCCGGTGACGGGCGCGCGCTGGGGGCAGGTGCTGCGCACCGGCGGCGGTGCGTCGCTGTCGTGGGACAGCGACGGGGTCGGCATCTACGGCGATATCTCGGGCTATCGCTATACGGGCGACAACGTCCGCGACAACCGCGGCTATCAGGCGAACATCGGCGGCTATCTGCCGATCTATCGCGACGGCACGTCCAACTTCACCGCCGGGATCAACGTCAACTGGCAGGCGTTCGACAACAACCAGAATTATTTCACCTTCGGCCATGGCGGCTATTTCAGCCCGCAGAGCTTCCTGAGCATGAGCCTGCCGGTGCGCTACACCTATACCGGCAGGCGCTGGGAGGCGCGGCTGGCGGGGGCGCCGGGCTATCAGAGCTTCGAGCAGGATCGCGCGCCGATCTATCCCACCGATCCTGCGGCGCAGGCAAGCCTGGATGCACTCAAGGCACAGGACAGCGACGTGCGTTCCTATTATGACAGCCTGAGCGTCACGGGTTTTGCCTTTGCCGCCGACGGCTCGCTCTATTATCGTATCACGCCGAACACGCGGGTCGGAGCCACCGCCAGTGTCAGTACGTTCGGCACCTATGACGAATATCGCTCGACGTTCGAGCTGCGCCAGTCGTTGGGAGGAGCCAGATGACCGCCATGCCGCCATGGGCCGACGAACGCGCGATCGAGACCAGCACCGCCGCATTGCTGCTGAGCGGGGTCGCCGCCGAGATCGCCGCCACCACGCCGCGCGGGCAGCAGGCCGCCTTCTATCGCGCGGTCGGCGCACGGATCGCGGCGATCCATCCGGTCGGCGTGGTCGACGACCTTGCGGCGCTGACCGGCGCGGTGAACCGGGTGTGGATGGAATATGGCAGCGGCGAGGCGCGGTTCGAGATGGCGGCGGACGGCATCGTCATCATCCACAACGATGCGGTGCGCGGCCTCGCCCCCCTGCTCGGCAACGCTACCGAAGGGCTGATGCGCCCGGTGCTGGAGGGGGTGTACGACGCCTGGCTCCGCCCGCTGGGCAGCAGCGCCGACGTCACGACATGGACCCTGTGGTGGAGCGAGGGCGAGGTCCGGCTGAAACACGGCCTGCGCCGGGGCTGAGCCTGCGGAACATCGCGAAGGAACAACCCCCGCGACGCACGCCGTCGCGGGGGTTTTCGCATCAGAACTTCACGCCGATCCGTGCATAGCCGAACCGGTCGGGCATGTCGTAGGTCGTCGGATCGAACCCGCCGCAGCTCAGGCAGTCGGGTGCGCGGCGGTTCAGCAGGTTGTTGACGCCCAGCGTCACCGACAGCCGCTGTTCCCAGAACGCCGGTGCCCAGCCGACCTGCGCGTCCAGATACAGCGTCGGGTTCATCACCCGGTCGTCGATCCCCGGTTCCGTGACGCGACCGATATAGCGACCGGTCAGCGCGGCGGTGAACGACGGACTGGACCAGTCGAGCGTCGCGGTGCTCTTGAACCGGGGATAGGCCTGGTCGCCGCGTTCGGTTCCCTGACGCTCCAGCGTGGTGCTGCCGGTCGCGGTCGGCAGCGTCGTCGAATATTCCAGCAGGATGTTGCCCGACCAGACCAGCCCGATCGTGCCCGCCCCGACCGCGGGCGAGCGATAGTTCAGCGTCAGGTCGACGCCCTCGCTCTTGAGCGACGCGATGTTCTGCAACAGCCCGCGAATCTGGGTGATCGCGCCCGAGGTGGAGCGGGTGATCGCGCCGCAGGCGACCGGATCGTTGGTCTGGGTGCAGTTGGCGAGCAGCACGTCGGCCCCGATCGATGCGACCGCGTTGTCGACGGTGATCGTGTAGTAATCCGCCTCGAGGCTCAGCCGCCCGATGCCGCTGGCCCATGACGGACTGTAGACGCCGCCGAGCACCCAGCTCTCCGAGATTTCCGGCTTCAGCGCACGGTTGCCGCCGGTCAGTACCGGCAGCTGCTGGTTCGTCTGCACATAGCTGCCGTTCGCCGGAACGCCGCGGGCGATGCAGTTCGTCTTCACGGTCGCCGAAACGCCGGTGTTGTTGAAGTCCGAACACGGATCGCTCACGCCGCCGTCGAAGCGCGAGGGCGTGCCGAACAGTTCGCCGATGCTGGGCGCGCGGAATCCCTGGGCCCAGGTGCCGCGCAGGCGCAGATCCTCGATCGGCTTCCAGCTGACGCCGCCCTTCATCGTCGTGCGGGTGCCGCTGGTCGAATAGTCCGAGTAGCGCGCCGCGAACGACCCTTCGAGCAGGCGGAAGAACGGCACGTCCTTCAGCACCGGAATGCTCAGTTCGCCGTAGATCTCGTTCACGTCGAACGCGCCGCTGGTCGGCTGTGCGGGAATGTCCGAACCCAGCCCCGCGGCGACGATCGCATCGGGGGTGAACGATCCGGTCTGCTTGCGGAACTCATAGCCCGCCGCGAGGCCGAGCGGACCGTAGGGAAGCTGGAGCACCGTGCCGGTGATGTTGAACGTCGCGTCGGTCATCGTCTGTTCGCTGCGGTCGCGCTGCTCGAACGTGACATAGTCGATCATCGCCCGGGTGATCGATCCCTCGCCGCCGAAGATGTTGAACGGCACGCACGCGCCGGTGCAGTTCGCCACCGGGCCGAGTGCCCGCGCGAGGTTCGCGGCGTTCACGTTGCCGTGCGCGACCTGCTTCGCCGAATTCTCGGCATAGATGACGTTCGCGTCCCAGTACCAGGTGCCGCCGCCGATCGGGATCTGCCCGTCCAGCGTCGAGGCGATGTACATGGTGTTGACTTCCTGGCTGTAATGCCGCGGGCCGTTCTCGACGAAGCGGCGGCCGATGAAGTCGTAGTTGCGCGGCAGCCCCGCATTCCCGGCCGCCAGCGTCACCCCGAACGGGTTGAACGGGTTGGTCCGGTCGATCGAGATGGTGTCGAGCAGGTTGCCGTTGCCCGCATCGGGACCGACGAACAGCGGCAGCGGCGCGGCCTGGTTGTCCGACGTGCGGCGGTTGTAGATCAGCCTGGTGCTGAAATGCGACCCTTCGCCGAGGTCCGCCTTGAAATTCACGAATGCGCCGAACCGCTCCTGCGGTGTCAGCAGATAGTTGTACGGGCGGAAGTTGAACCGGTCGGCGACGGTGAACTGCTTGAAATCGCTGTTCGCGCCGGTCGGATCGGCCGGGTCGAAGCGCGGCACGACCAGCGGGTTCGACTTGAGCGTCAGGTTCATGCCGGCGCCGGTCACCGGATTGTTGATCAGGAAGCGGCCGTTGGGCGTGCCCGAGCTGCAACTGGAGGTGCAGGCGGTCGCGCCGGGATTGGGAAAGGCGTAATGGGACCGGTCGCCCGCGAACACCGCGCCCTGCTTGATGTAGTTCGCGCCCGCGACGAGCGACACGCCCGCCTCTTCGTCGCGATGCCCCCAGCTCAGCTGGTAGTTCTGCGTCACGCCGTCGCCCTGCGGATAGGCGCCGACCTGCGCGCTGGCGATGAACCCGTTCTGTCGCGTCTTGGAGATGATGTTGACCACGCCCGCGATGGCGTCCGAGCCATAGGTCGTCGATGCGCCGTCGCGCAGCACCTCGATCCGTTCGATCATGCTGTCGGGGATGGCGTTGAGGTCGACCGCGCCGGGCACGCCGCTGGCCGCGGTGCCGTTGATGAAGCGCTGTCCGTCGAGCAGCACCAGCGTGCGGCGGCTGCCGAGATAGCGCAGGTCGATTTCCGTCGAACCGGCGCCCACGCCGCCGCCGTCGGGCGGGTTGCCGTTGTTGCCCGAACGGTTGAAGCGCGAGTTCAGCCCGCCCGCCGCGCCGGGGAGCCGCTGGAGCACGTCGCCGATCGACGACAGGCCGGTGCGGGCGATGTCGGTGCTGTCGACGGTGGTCAGCGGCGTCGCCTGCGCCAGGGGATCGCGGCGGATGCGCGATCCGGTGACGACGATCTCGCCGCCGCTCGTGTCGTCGTCCGGTGCCGCCTGTCCGGCCGGATCGGCAGGCGCGGGTGCGGTCTGCGCATGGGCGGGCATCGCCGCCGCCATCGCCCCCAGCGCCACGCCCAGACAGGCGCGATGCCGCATCGTCGCCAGCGCAAGACTCATCGATCGGTCCCCCTTCATCTTCGGTCTCCTTGTGGTTGCTCCTCCGCTCCTGCGTCGATTGCGCGGCGGGCCTCTGCCGGGCCGCCTGTCGCTCGATCCCTCAGTAGGTGCCGGTCGTCGCCCGGATGAGCCGGGGCGTGGCACCGAAATTGAATCCGTAATCGGTCTCGTCGCCGTTCAGCCAGCGGCGCGCCGTCCACGCCCCGTCCGCGTAGGTGCCTTCCTCGACCCGCAGCAGCTGGCCGTGGCGACCGTCGCTCTCGTCGCGGCGCAGCTCGACGCGCGCGTCGATGCCGGACACCAGCAGGCTGCCGTCGGGCATGCGGATCAGCATCGCCCGGCCCGACCGTTTCGGCGAATTGGCGACGATCGCGGGCGTATCGCCCCACGGCGGCGGACCGAAGGCGATGTCGGCGCGCCAGCCGTCGCCCAGCGCGATCGACTGTTTGGCGCGGCCCGGCTCCTCGACGGCGGCGAACAGCCGACGGTCGAACGCGGCCTGCGCGACGATGTCGCGGATCGGATCGATCAGCGCGAAATTGGCGCGGTGCGCGGCGATCGCGGCTTCATTGGCAGGGGTCACCGGATCGGTATCGATCCCGAATACCGAAAAGCCGATTCCGCCGCGTTCGAGGACATAGAACAGGAACGGCGCGGTCGCCGCATCGAACCCGGTTTCCGACACCCATGACGGATTGTCGGGCCGGGCATACTGGTCCAGCACCTTGCGATATTCGCCCGCATCCTCGGTATAGATGTCGGTGCCGATGAAATCGACCGAGGGGCTGACCGCGCGCCACAGGTCGAACATCGTCCACACCGCACCGCCGCTGGGATAGTCGATGCCGGGATATTTCTTGTCCTTGTAGCGCAGCCACGTGTTCACATAGACCGGCAGCGGATAGGCCGCCTTGCCCGCCGCGGCGACGGCGTCGATGTAGCTGGCGGTGGCCCATGCGGCGAACGCCTCGTCGGCGTCGGGGCCGAAGGTCGCCCGCCAGTCGAGGCCGACCGGTTTGCCCAGCCGCGTGGCGAGCGCGGCGGGGACCGGCGCGGCAAAGGCCTGCGCGGCGGCGGGGCCGTGATCGCGGATCGCGCCGATCGATCCGGGCTCGTTCTGCACCTGCACCGCGATCACGGTATGCCGGGTGCCGTCGATCGCTTTCAGGTGGTGCATCAGCGCGGCGAAGGCGTCGCGGTCCGCCGCCAGGTTGGCGGGGGCGTGCGGCGACATCACCTCGACCGGCTGGCCGTTGGCGGCGATCATCCGCGGGTAGCGCGCCGGATCGGCCTTCATCCACGCCGGGACATAATGCGCCTGCCCGTTCTTCCACGTGCCGAACCACAGCAGGATCAGCCGCTTGCCGCTACCGCGCGCCCTGGCGACCAGCGCATCGACCAGCGTGAAGTCGTAGCGCCCGCGCGTCGCCTCCATCTGCTCCCAATAGACCGGGGCCTCGACCGTGTTCGCGGCCATCGCCTCGACGGCGGACCATGCGCGCGGCAGTTCAGACGGCCATGCGCTGGAATTATGCAGCTGCGCGGCGAGGATGAAGAAGGGCTTGCCGTCGACGACCAGCATCGTGCGCCCGTCGCGCCGCGCCAGCCGCGGCATCTCCCCGGCGGCGAGCGGTGCCGCGATCGTCGCGGCGAGCGCCGCCCCCAGCATGAGCCAACGGCGCATCACGATTCCCTCCCCATCATTTCGGTTTCGATCAGCGACAGCGGGATCACCCCCGGCGCGCCCAGGTCGCGGATCACGGCGGCGGCATCGAACGGCGCTCCCGCCTGCGCCGCCCGTTCCGATGCGCGCGAGAGCAGGTCGTCGAGCTGGGCCTTGCCGACGATATAGCTGGCGCCATAGCCCGGCTGGCGCAGGTAGAGCAGCTGCTCGAACGCGACGAGCGGGCTGGCCGGGTCCGACCAGCCGCGCGGCGTCCAGCGCGCATGGAACCGCCCGGCCTCCGCCAGCGTCATGCGATTGTCCTGCACATAGAGCGAGGCGAGCCCCCGCGCCGCCCGGTTGGCGAGCATGATCCACACCAGTTCGCGCCCGCGCGGCAGATCGTCGTACAGCCCGGCCTGCATCGCCAGCTCTTCCATCGCGGTGGCGACGCCTTCGGACCGGTCCATCCAGATGTTGAAGGGCAGGGCGCCCCGGCGGATCGGGTCGGGATGCGGCGCATGGTCCAGCCGCGCCAGTTCGATCCAGTGGAAGAAATGGCTGTAGAGCGGCAGCGGATCGACCGCGACGACATGGCCGAAGAAATTGCGTCCGGCGGGCGGGGTGTAGCGCACCAGTTGCGCCGGGACCGCCGCGCGGTACGCGGGAGTGTCGGCCACGAACCGCTTGTCGATCAGGAAGCCGGTGAAGCGCTTCGCCTTGTCCAGCGACAGCCGGTCGAAGGCGGCGGCGTCGTCCGGCATCGCGAGCGGCGGCAACCCGCGGTTGCGCACTTCCTCCAGCGCCAGCCCGGCCCAGGCGCGCGACAGTTCGCGCCTGAGCAACGCCTCCTGCGCCGCCCAGTCGTAGGGCGACAGATAGACATGGCGCGCCGCCCAGTCATAATGGTCGCGCCCGACGCCCGACGGGCCGGTCCGCTTCGGGGCCTCCGCCTCGACCCAGGCGGCGAACCGCTCGCTCGCCTCGCGCGCGGCCCGGATGGCGGGGATCAGTCGCCGCCCTTCGCCCGACAGGTCCGCGCGCCGTTGCCCGGCAAGGCTGCGCAGGTCGAGCGTACCCGCCTCCAGCGCGACAAGCCGTTCCGCCTGTTCGTGAAACGCGCGTGCGCCATAGGCGAACAGGTCGTGCGCGTTGCTGTCGGCCAGGTTGCGCCGCGCGGCGGCCAGCAGCGGCGGCACGGTGCGCAGCGCCGCGTCCAGCGCCGTGGCATCCGCCGCCGACAGCGGAAAGCGATAGCGCCACAGGTCGATGACCGGTGCGAACGGCCCCTCGTGCGCGGGAACGTCGCTCCGGTCGGCGATGACGGTGGCATAGAAGCCGGGATCGCGCGCCCAGGGGCGCAGCACCCGCAGCTGGAAATCGAGGCCGTTCGCCTGCGCGTCGAGCAGCGCGGCGTCGGTCGCCGCCTCGCGCGACAGCGCCCGCCGATCCACCGCCGCCAGCGTCGCGCGCGCCGCAGCGAGACGTTCCCGCCAGCGGGCCAGAGCGGCGGGCGAATAGTCGGGGATGCCGCCCGCCATCGGCGGCTCGACCGCGGATTGCCAGGTCCGGGCGGCGTCGACCAGCGGCGGCGGCACCTGCGCCCACGCTGCGGACGGCACGGCCGCCGTCATCACTGCCCATCCCAACAACGCCTTGCGCATCGTCGCCACCCCTATCAACTGAATACAGTATGATCGTATACGATATAAGTTGTCAACACGCTTCGTTGCAGGGGCGTGACGAGGCGTTCCGGTCGGGGCGCCTGTGGGAATTCACCACGATTGTAGCATTTTAGAGCCCGACGATCGTGATGCGTACCCGTTCGTCCCGAGTAGCTGTTGAGCTCGTCGACATGGCGTATCGAAGGACTGCCTGAGGCGGATGCTTCGCGACGAGGCACGAACGTGCCACCTGAAGTCATCCCGTTCCAATGACAGCGACGTCGTGCCGCGGGTTCACGGCTACGGTGACGGCGGGTCCGCCGTTTCGACCAGTTCGACGACCTCGAAGGCATGGCCGGTCCATCCGCGCATCCGCTGCGCCTCGGGAATCGCCGCGCGCTTCGCCTTCGCTTCCTTCAGCGACGCGGCATGGCCCCAGAAGACCTCGGTGCCGCCGCCGGGCAGCCGGGCGACGATCCGCCAGTAATGGGTGAAGCGCGCGTTGGTCGGCCCGATCGTCTTGACATAGCCGTCGGCCATGGTCGCGGTCAGGTAACGCTTCTTGCGGGCCATGGCGGCGGTTCCGAAGGGGAGGGGCGATTCGCGCCCCCGCGGCGGACAGAACCGCCGGATTCTCTGGTCGGGGCGACAGGATTCGAACCTGCGACCCCCACACCCCCAGTGTGATGCGCTACCAGGCTGCGCTACGCCCCGACGAGAGAGCGGGCGCTTTAGGCGGGTCGCGCCGATCATGCAAGCCCGAAGCGTCGCGCCGAGGCATATGTTGCGTGGGCTCCGCGCAGATGATAGCTGCCCGCACCTGACAGGACGCCGTTCGCGCGGCAGCCGCTCTCATATTCGGACATTCAGGCCAGCAATGCTCGTACCCTCCGCCTTCGCCCAATCCGCGACCGCGCCCGCCGGATCGGCCGGTTTCCTCGGCACGCTCGTCGGCATCGCGCCGCTGCTGCTGATCTTCGTCGCCTTCTACTTCCTGCTGATTCGGCCGCAGCAGAAGCGGATGAAGACGCTGCAGGCCTCGCTCGCGGCGATCAAGCGCGGCGACACCGTCGTCACCTCGGGCGGGATCATCGGCAAGGTGACGAAGGTCGAGGACGCGATGCTCGAGGTCGAGATCGCCGCCAACACCCGCGTCCGCGTGGTCAAGGCGACCATCGCCGAGGTCACGCCGCCCGCCGGCGCCAAGCCCGCGAACGACTGATGCTCGACTTTCCCCGCTGGAAGCGGATCGCCATCTGGGCGTCCGTCATCCTCCTGTCGCTGTTCGCGGTGCCGAGCCTGTTGCCCGAGGCGACGCGCGCGAAGCTCCCCGGCTGGGTGCCGACGCCGACGATCAACTTCGGGCTCGATCTGGCCGGGGGCAGCTACATCCTGCTCGAAGCCAAGACCGAGGACGTCGCGGGCGTCCGGATCGAGGCGATGCGCGACATGATCGCGACCGAGATGCGCCGGTCGCCGCAGGTCGCGGTGGGCGACATCTCGACGCGGAACGGCCAGATCAGCTTCATGGTGCGTGACGCCGCGCAGGTCGATGCCGCGCGCGAGAAGCTGCTGGGCCTGACCGGCGGCGGCGCGGGCATGACCGGCCAGCGCGAATGGGACATCGAGGTGCGCGACACCACGCGCTTCGTGCTGACCCCGACCCAGGCCGGGCTGCGCCTCGCGATCCAGAATGCGATGAAGGACGCGACCGAGGTCGTGCGCCGCCGCATCGACGCGCTGGGCACCCGCGAACCGACGATCATCCAGCAGGGCAGCAACCGCATCGTCGTGCAGGTGCCCGGCCTTTCGGACCCGAAGGCGCTCAAGGATCTGCTCGGCAAGACCGCGCGGCTGGAATTCAAGCTGGTCGACCTGACCGCCGATCCCGCCGCCGTGGCGCAGGGGCGCGCCCCGGCGGGCAGCCAGGTGCTGCCGAACGCCGACGGCCCCGGCTTCGTCGCGGTCAAGCGCTCGACGATCATCTCGGGCGATCAGGTCGCCGACGCCAAGCAGAGCTACGACCAGAACAACCAGCCCAACGTCACGATCAACTTCAACGCCGACGGCGGCCGCCGCTTCGCGCGCACGACCGCCGAGAACGTCGGCAAGCCGTTCGCGATCATCGTCGACAACAAGGTGATCTCCGCCCCCCGGATCAACGAGGCGATCCCGAGCGGGCAGGCGACGATCAGCGGCGGCTTCACCGTCGACAGCGCCAACCAGCTCGCCATCGCGCTGCGCTCGGGCAAGCTGCCGGTCGATCTGGCGGTCGTGCAGGAAAGCACGGTCAGCCCCGAACTGGGCGCCGATTCGGTCAAGGCGGGCGTCACCGCCGCGATCATCGCGACCATCGCGGTCATCGCCTTCATGGTGATGACCTATGGCCGCTTCGGCATCTATTCGACGATCGCCGTCGTGCTCAACATCCTGATGATCATTGCGGTCATGGCGTTCCTGAACGCCACGCTGACGCTGCCCGGCATTGCCGGTTTCGTGCTGACGATCGGCACCGCGGTCGACGCCAACGTGCTCATCAACGAACGCATCCGCGAGGAACGGCGGCGCGGGCGGTCGGTGCTCCAGTCGCTGGAGCTGGGTTACAAGGAAGCCAGCCGCACGATCTTCGAGGCGAACGTGACCCATGCGATCGCGGGCGGGATCATGCTGATCCTCGGCTCCGGCCCGATCCGCGGCTTCGCGGTCGTGCTGCTGCTCGGCATCGCCAGCTCGGTGTTCACCGCCGTCACCTTCACGCGCATGCTGGTCGCCGGATGGATGCGCCGCCATCGCCCGACCGACATCACCATCTAGGCCCTGACCCCATGCGTCTCATCAAACTGGTACCCGACAATACCAACATCCGCTTCGTCGCGGTGCGGAAGGTCGCGTTCGCGGTCACGCTGGTGCTCAGCCTGCTGGCGGTGGGCCTCGTCTTCGCGCGCGGGCTGAACTTCGGCGTCGACTTCATGGGCGGCGTGGCGATCGAGGAGAAGTTCGCCGCGCCCCCCGCGATCGACCAGGTGCGCGCCACCATCGAGCGACTGGGCGTGGGCGAACCCGCGATCCAGCAGTTCGGCGATCCGAAGCTGGTGTCGATCCGCCTGCCGGTGCCCGAGGGCGACGCGGGCGCGACCGACCGGCTGGTCGAGCAGGTGAAGTCGGCGCTCGCCACCGAATTCCCCGGCGCGACCTTCAGCAACTATTCGACCGTGTCGGGCAAGGTGTCGGAGGAGCTCGTCACCAACGGCGTGCTGGCGGTGCTGCTGGCGATCGTCGGCATCGCGATCTTCTCGTGGTTCCGCTACGAATGGCAGTTCGGCGTGTCGACCGCGGTCGCGATCATCCACGACGTGCTGATGACGCTCGGCTTCTTCGCGCTGACGCAGATGCCGTTCGACCTGACGATCGTCGCGGCGGTGCTGACCATCATCGGCTATTCGATCAACGACAAGATGGTGATCGATGACCGTATCCGCGAGAACATGCGCAAGTTCCGCAAGATGGAGATGCGCGAGCTGATCGACCTGTCGGTCAACGAGACGCTGCCGCGCACGGTCATGACCTCGCTGACCATCCTGCTGGCGCTGACCGCGCTGATCGTGTTCGGCGGGCATGTGCTGCGCGGCTTCACCGCCGCCATGATCCTCGGCGTGATCGTCGGCACCTATTCGTCGATCTATGTCTCGTCGTCGCTGCTGATCTCGCTGGGGCTGAAGCCCGGCGCGCCGGTGGGCGAGGGGACGGTCAAGGAGCCGGTGCCGACCAAAACGGCCAAGCGCCGGTGAAGCTCGACCGGGTCCGGCAGGGCGACGGTCCGGTCGTCTCGGGGCTCAGCGCCGCCGGGTTCCGGGTGGACGACGGCATCTACGGCGCGCTGCTGCTGACCCCGAAGCGGGCCGAAGGGTGGGAGCCGCCCGCGTTCGACACGCTCGACGTGGCCGCGCTCGACGCGGTGCTCGCGATCGATCCGCCGCCGGAGTTCCTGCTGCTCGGCACCGGCGCGACGCTGCGCCAGCCGCCGCGCGCGCTGGTGCGGGCGCTGGATGCGAAGGGGCTCGGCATCGAGGCGATGGACAGCCGCGCCGCCGCCCGCGCATGGGGCGTGCTGCGCGACGAGGGTCGCTGGATCGCAGGCGCGCTCTACCCGCTGTAACCCTCTCGATGCGGGTGGGGGCTGCCGAATGTTCAATTGGCTCAAGCGCTGGATACGGCCCGGGCGTCAGATGCCGCCGGCAACCCTGCCGATCGATCCTGCCTTGTTCGATCAGGACGGGGCCAGCCTATATGCGGCGCTTGGCGGCCGCTGGGCGTCGTCCGACCCGTTTATCTACACCCGCCATCGCACCCGCGCAGCTGCTGATGCGCTGGAGCAGCGGTATGCATTGCGACTGCCCGAGGATTTCCGGGCCTATCTCGGCCATGCGGCACCTGCTGCGACCTTCATGGACGACTTCGGCACTCAATGGTGGGGCGTGGCGGACATCAAGCCGCTCTCCGAGGAATGCGCCGACTGGAAAGCGGAGGACATCGGCCGGACGATCATGGCGGAAAGCGGCGCCTATCTCGTTTTCGCCGATTATCTCCTGTGGTGCTATGCGTGGGCCATTTGCTGCTCCGATGGTCCGAACCGCGGGCGGATTGCGTTGATCGGCGGCGGCCGGGATGCGTTCGTCGCCGACGATTTCCGGACGTTCGTGCGGATGGCACTCGTCGATGACGTGACGATCCACCAGGCGCCGGGCAGGCGGGGGAACACCGATGGCCGATAGCCGCGTTCGTCAAACCGCGCGCGATCCCGTTGGATACGCCGCCACCAGCCCGGCGAGATGGGCGCGCAACTCGCGGGCGTTGCGTTCCCAGCTATAGGCATCGACGGTCGTCTTCGTTGCGGCAGGGTCGCTCGGCTGCGACAGGACCGCGGCGATACCTTGCGCGAAGGCGGCGGAATCGCGGGCGGCGATCCGTCCGGCGGCGGGGGCGGTGACGACCTCGCGCGCCGCCCCTGCATCGGGGATCACGACCGGGGTGCCCGATGCCAGCGCCTCGACCCATGCATTGGCGAGACCCTCCGACGCGGAGGCCAGCGCCATCACGTCGGCGGCGGCGAGCAGGTCGGGCAGGGTATCGTGCGGCAACGGCCCGGTCAGCCGTACCCGGTCGCCGACGCCCAGTTCGGCGATGCGCGCGGCCAGCATCGCACGGTCCGGCCCGCCGCCGACGATCCACAGCGCGACGCCGGGCAACGCCGCCACCGCCTCCAGCACGATGCGGTGCCCCTTGCGCGGGATCAGCGCGCCCAGCGACACCACCAGCGGCCCGTTAACCTCCAGCCGCGCACGTGCGCCTGCACGATCGATGCTGCCGAAGCGGGTGCGGTCGATGCCGGTGCGGTGGACGCGGACCGGGCGGGTGATCCCGGCGGCGGCGATATCGTCGGCCATCGACTGCGACACGGCGAGCATCCCGTCCGCCGCCATGCCCGCCGCGCGGACCTGCGCCGCCGTCGCCGGGGCGTGGCCCCAATGGTGGATGTCCGCCCCGCGCGCCTTGATCGACACCGGCACGCCGAACGCCGTGCCGAGCGCGACCGCGGCCGGGCCGTCGGGAAAGAAGAACTCGGCATCGATCACGTCGAACGCGAAATCGCGCCGGATGCGCGCGAGCAACGGGCGCAGCGTGCGGATCAGCATCGGCACATGGAACCGCCCCCCGGTCAGCGGCAGATTGGCGAAGCGCGGTCGTTCGACCGACAGGCCTTTCCAGCGTTCGGACAGGGGCAGGGCGGCGAGGGGGCGATAGCGGCGCGCGAGCCGGAGCGGAAAGGGCGGCAGACCGACGGGCGCGACCACCCGCACCGCCACATCGGGCAATGCGGCGAGCCCCAGCGTCTGGCGCTCGACGAACACCCCGAAATTGGGGCGCGTCGCATCGGGGAACAGCGTGGCGAGGGTAAGGACGCGCAACATCGGGCGGCACGATAGCGCGAAATGGTGAAGCGTTGGTGGTCAAACGGCGATGCGCCCCGCCACACCCGAAACCGGACATGGCGAGGCAGCGACCGTGTCAGCCGTTCAGCGTGTGCTCCAGCGTGATCTCGGCATTGAGCAGCTTCGAGATCGGGCAGCCCGCCTTGGCACCTGCCGCGATCTCCTCGAACTTGGTAGGGTCGATGCCGGGGACGGTGGCGGTCAGCGTCAGCGCCGACTTGCTCACCTTGAACCCGTCGCCGTCCTTGTCGAGTGTGACCTTCGCGGTCGTTTCCAGCGTGCCGTCGCCATAGCCCGCACCGGCGAGGGCGAAGCTCAGCGCCATGGTGAAGCAGCTCGCATGGGCGGCGGCGATCAGTTCCTCGGGGTTGGTGCCCTTGCCGTCCTCGAACCGGGTATTGAAGCCGTACGGCTGGTCGGCCAGCACGCCCGACTGGGTGGACACATGGCCCTTGCCGTCCTTGCCCAGACCTTCGTACCGGGCGGAAGCGCTGCGGATCATCGCGGAAATACCTCATGCAGGAAAAGGGGCGGGCCCGTCGCCGGACCCGCCCCTCAGAATACGTCAGCTCCGCGAAGGTTCAACGGCAGCGGCCACGGCTGCCGCTGCGCTCGATCTCGCGACCGGCCAGCGCGCCCGCGGCACCGCCGATCAGCGTGCCGAGCGTGCGGTCGCCGCGCGTGTCGACCGTGCGACCCACCAGCGCGCCCGCGACGCCGCCGACGACCAGGCCGGTGGTGCCGTCCGACCGGCGGCAGTAGCGGCGACCGTCACGGCCGCGCCATTCGCGATACTTGTAGCGGCGCTGCGCCTCGGCCTCGGTCTTGCCGACCGAGATGCCGTGCTTGCTCCAGGTCGCGCCGACCGGGGCCATCAGCGATGCGGCGGCAAGCGCCAGGACGATGTTACGCATGGGAATGATCCTTCTCTTCCGCGTCGTTGCTGGGGGGCTTAACGCAGGCGGCGGCTGACGGTTTCATGAACGAAACGACAGCATTTCCGCGGAGTCGCGACGAGCGGAGCGGGCGGGCGGGATCAGTCGAGCGGATAGCGGACGACGGGTTCGTACCACGCGCCGTCGGGCGACAGGTGACTTTCGTACAGCACGAATCGATCGAAGCGCACCGGCGGCGAGGTCAGGGCGGCATGGGCGGCAAGGAAGCCGTCGATCGGTCCGCAGCCCCGGTTCAGCCGGGCGAGCGTGACGTGCGGCACGAAGGCGCGCCCCTCGGGCGGCAGGCCGATCGCGACCAGCGCATGGTCGATCTTGTGGTGCAGCGCCTTCACCGCATCGCCGGGCGCGACGCCTGCCCAGACCGAACGTCCGCCGCGCTTGGCGTCGAAATGCCCGACACCGTCGAGCGCGAGGTCGAGCGCGGGTGCGTGGACGCGGTGCAGCGCCAATGCGACATCCTCGGCGACCGGGCGCTCGACCGCGCCGATGTAGCGCAGGGTCAGGTGCAACTGTCCGTCGTCCTGCCACCGGGCGCCGTCGATGCCGTCCATCGTCGCCAGCAATGCGGCACGCATCGCCGGGGGCGGGCGCAGGGCCACGAACAGTCGGTGCATCGGCAGTTCCTCATTTCCCGCTTGTCGAACGCCACCGGCCATCGATGGTGGCGGCGGCGTAACAAAATGTTGCTCCCCGCCTTTGCCTTGAAAACCGGCGCGGCGAGCGCGATATTTCCCCTGACCGGCCCATTGCCGGCAAGAGGAGTTACTCATGGCGAACTGGTCCGACCCCCGGACGACGGCCGCACCGATTACCCGTACGCGCACCCGCGACATGGCGCGCGACGAAGGGCTGCGGTCCTATATGTTGTCGGTGTACAATTACATGGCCTCGGGCGTACTGCTGACCGGCATCGTGGCGCTGCTCTTTTCGTGGGGCGGCGACACCTCGCCCGCCGCGGCCGTGTTCTACCAGCCCGGCATCCTGAAATATGTCATCATGTTCTCGCCGCTCATCTTCGTGATGGTGATGAGCTTCGGCATCAACCGGCTGTCGACCCCGGCGGCGCAGGGGTTGTTCTGGGCGTTTGCGGCGGTGATGGGTCTGTCGATGTCGACGATCTTCCTGCGCTTCACCGGGCCGTCGATCGCGCTGACCTTCTTCGCGACGACGTCGGCGTTCCTTGCGCTCAGCCTGTACGGCTATACGACCAAGAAGGATCTGTCGGGCTTCGGCACGTTCCTGATCATGGGCGTGGTCGGGTTGATCGTCGCGTCGCTGCTGAACCTGTTCTTCCAGTCGGGTACGCTCAGCCTCGTCATCAGCGCGGTCGGCGTGCTGCTGTTCGCGGGCCTGACCGCCTATGACACGCAGCGGATCAAGGAGATGTACTTTCACGTCGCGGGTACCGACTTCGCGGGCAAGGCCGTGATCCTCGGCGCGCTGTCGCTCTACCTCGACTTCGTGAACATGTTCCAGTTCCTGCTGTCGTTCCTCGGCAACCGCGAATAGGCGTTGCGCCGGACATGACGGGCGAGGGGCCGGGCGGGCGACCGTCCGGCCCCTTTGCTTTGTGCGGAACGCGGGGCCGCTCCCTGTCGTTGATGGCGGCGAAGGAGTGAGGGACATGGATAACGATACCAAGGGCTTCGACGACAAGGCGCTCGATTCGCTGGCGGTCGCCCCCGACGGCAGCGAGGCAGGGGCAGGCATCCCCGGCCGCGGCGATGCGGCGCAGGACGCCGACGTGACCGACCGGGTCGAGGCGAACCCCGGCAGCGCCGACGCACGGCTGGACGAGGGGCTGAACGAGTCGATGGACGCCTCCGACCCGATCTCCGCCACGCAGCGTCCCGAGCAGAATGATCCGGCACCGTCGTCGGGCTATGATGCCGAGGCCGAGGCGGCGCGCGCGCGGCACGACTGAGAGTCCGTTTGGAAACTCGCCGAAGGGCGAGCTTCGCGCGGTGCCTGCCCGCTCCCCCACCCGGCCACCCATCGAGGATACCATGTGGGTGGCCGGGTGGGGGAGCGGGCAGGCACCGTAAAACGTCCAGCATGCACGTTTCCAGACCGACCCTGAGCGATACGGTACGACATGGAACGGCGCGCGCGCTGGAGCGGACGCGCCGTTTGCGCTATCCGGGGCGCATGACGATCGATCGATCCCGACGGATGCTGGCGCAGGCGGTGGCGGCGTTGCTGCTGCTGATCGGAACGATCGTTCCCGCACAGGCGGCGGTGACGATCACCTTCTGGTCGCAGGAGTTCGGCCAGAATTTCCCGCACGCCTTCTTCACGCTGGCCGGGACGCCCGACGCCGGGGGCGCGGCGATCGACGAAAGCTACGGCTTCACCGCCAGGGCGCTGACCCCGGCGATCCTGATGGGCACCGTCGGCGGCATGATCGACCGGCCCAAGCCCAATTATATCGCGAAGAGCAACGCCCATTTCTCGGTCGTGATGACCGATGGGCAATATGCCGCGGTGCGATCGCTCATCGACGAATGGGGCGAGAAGGGCAATTCGCGCTACAATCTCAACCGCCGCAACTGCGTGCATTTCGTGGCGGAGGCGGCGCGGCGCGTCGGGCTGCTGGTGGTCGAGCCGCCGAAGCTGATGAAGAAGCCGCGCTCGTTCCTCCAGTCGCTGGAGGCGCCCAATGCCGCGCGGGTAAAGGTGATCGAACTGCCCGCCGCCGCCTATCGGGCATCGCTGGCGGCCCCGGTGGCAGCGGCCCCGGCACGCTGAGCCGCGACCGGCACGGGGCGACCGGCGCTAGGCCGTCTTTCCCTCCATCCGGTTTTGCGGCAGTCGTGCCGCGGCAAGGCGCGGACAGGAGCAGGCGATGCGGTGGTGGATGACGGGTGCGTTGACGCTGGTGGCGGCCTGCAGCGCCGCGCCGGAGACGAATAGCGCCGCACCGCAGGAACCCGCCGCCGAAGCGCCAGCACCGTTGCCCGCCGCCACGCCCGAGGCACTGGCCGCGATCCCGGCGCGATTCGTCGGCAGCTGGGATGTCGATGCCGCGTCCTGCCGTGCGCCGGTGGCGGGGGCGCAGCGGCTGCTGGTCGGGGCCGACCGGCTGACGCTGGGCGACGACGAACTGCCCGCACGGGGGATCACCGCCGCCGAAGCCGGTGCGGTCGACGTCGATGTCGTGCTCGACCGGTCGGGGATCACCACCCAGCGCCGCTGGCGTCTGGCGCTGGTCGAGGGCGGCGCGATCGAGCTGACCGGCGAGGGGCAGGCGGTGCGCCGCATCCGCTGCGACGCGCCCGCCGGGGCGGAAGCCGCCGCCCGCAACGCGGTGGCGCTGAACCTTGCGCCCGACGGCCTTGCCACCGTTGCCGGGGCGAGCAGCCGGGCGATCCCCTTCGGCACCCCGGCGGAGGTCGTGCTGCGCGTCGCCGAGGCGGCGATGCAGGCGCTTCCCCAGCGCAGCCGCAATGCGGACTGCGGTGAAGGTCCGCTCGACTTGGCGAGCTATCCGCGCATCCGGCTGTATTTCCAGGACGACCGCTTCGTCGGCTGGGCGGCGCGCGGGCGTGGCCTCACGACCATGGCCGGGGTCGGGATCGGATCGAAGCAGGCCGAGGTCGAATCGGTGATCGACGCCCCGGTCGGCGAGACGAGCCTCGGTCGCGAGTTCAGCAGCGGCGGGCTGTCGGGCCTGTATGACGCCAAAGGGGTCGTGACCGACCTGTGGGCCGGTCGGGCATGTATCGCCCGGTGATCGCCGATGCGATGGCCGAGGATGCGGCGCAGGTCGTCGCACTGTGGGAGGCATGCGGCCTGACCCGGCCGTGGAACGACCCGCATGCCGATTTCCACCGCGCGCTGGCGACGCCGACCGCCACCGTCCTGATCGCCCGCACGGCGGGGCAGGTCGTGGGCAGCGCGATGGTCGGCCACGACGGGCATCGCGGCTGGGTCTATTATCTGGCGGTGGCCGCCGATGCGCGACGGCAGGGGATCGGACGGGCGCTGATGGACGCTGCCGCCGACTGGCTGCTGGTGCGCGGCGTACCCAAGCTGCAACTGATGGTGCGCGACGACAACGGTATCGCATTGAATTTCCACGAGGCATGCGGGCTGGAGCGGTAATCGGTCGCCGTGCTGGGGAAGTTCCTTCCATAACTGGCTAATGATAGTGACTTGCAAAAGCGGATACTGCGGCCTACCCGGCGCGAAACAGCAAAGGGAAGTTCCGCATGTCCACGCTCGCCGCGCTGCTCGCCGCAGTCGCCGCCACGACCGATCCTGTCGCCGCCGCCGACGAGCCGCAGCGTAGCGACGAGATCGTCGTCACCGGCCAGCGCAGCGAGGGCAGCGACGACTATGCGGTCACGCGCCAGAGCACAGCCACCCGCCTGCCGCTCAGCCAGCGCGAGACGCCGCAGTCGGTCAGCGTCGTCACCCGCGCGCAGATCGAGGATTTCCAGCTGAACGACGTCAATGCGCTGCTGGCAACCGTGCCCGGCGTGAACGTGCAGGCGCAGGAAACCGACCGCTTCTACTATTCGGCGCGCGGCTTCGATATCCAGACGTTCCAGATCGACGGCATCGGCCTGCCCTTCGCGTTCGAGGTCCAGACCGGTTCGATCGACACCGCGATCTATGACCGGATCGAGGTGGTGCGCGGCGCGCCGGGGCTGCTGTCGTCGACCGGCAATCCGTCGGCGGTCATCAACTTCATCCGCAAGCGCCCGACCCGCGACTTCCACGCATCGGCGGCGGCGCAGTACGGATCGTTCGGCAACCTGCGGCTCGACGGGGACGTCAGCGTGCCGCTGACCGCCAACGGGACGGTGCGGGCGCGGGCGGTGGGCGCCTATGTCGACGGCGACAGCTATCTCGACCGCTATCGGCTGAAGCGCTGGACCGGGTACGGCATCGTCGAGGCGGACATCGGCCCCGATACCGTGGTCAGCGCTGCCTATGGCCATCAGGATCACGCCACGCGCGGGGCGATGTGGGGTGCGCTGCCGCTCTATTACACCGACGGCGGGCGGATCGACCTCGACCGCTCGGCCAATGTCGCGCCGGACTGGGCGCGCTGGAACGTGACCGATCGGCAGATCTTCGGCGACGTGACCCACCGCTTCGGCGACTGGACCGCCAAGCTGTCGCTGCTGCGCCGGGCGATCGGCGAGGACGACCGGCTGTTCTACGTCTATGGCAATCCCGACCGGGCGACGGGGCAGGGCGTGTTCAGCTATCCCGGCGCCTTCCGGGGTGAGACCCGCAACCTGACCGTGGATGCCTATGCGGGCGGCCCCGTCGCCCTCTTCGGGCGGGCGCATGACGTGATGTTCGGCGTCAACCGTTCGGCACAGCGCTATCGTCAGGACTCGGCGTACGACTTCAGTCAGGTGAACATTCCGCTGCCGCTCGCGACGCTGTTCGACGGGACGTTCCCGGAACCGGACTTCCCGGCCTTCACCAACAGCCTCGACACGCATCAGGTGCGCGAGACGGTGTACGGCCTCGTGCGGATCAACCCGGCGGATGCGCTCAAGGTGATGGTCGGCGCCAACCTGACCCGCGCGTTCAGCGAGGGCGTATCGTACGGGGCACCGACCGACTATCGCCGCACCCGCTTCCTGCCGTTCGTCGGCACCACGCTCGACCTGAGCGGCAGCATCAGCGCCTATGCGAGCTTCGCGACGATCTTCAATCCGCAGACGCAGGTCGATGTGAACCGCCGCCTGCTCGACCCGATCGAGGGCGACAATCTGGAAGTCGGGCTGAAGGGCGAATGGTGGGGCGGCAAGCTGAACGCCAGCGTCGCGCTGTTCCAGGCGCGGCAGAACAACACCGCCGAGGCGGCGGGCTTCGACGCGACGATCGGCCAGACGCTCTATCGCGGCGTCGATGCGAAGTCGCAGGGGATCGAGTTCGAGCTGAGCGGGCAGATCGTGCCGGGGCTACAGGCGACGGCGGGCTTCACCACGATGCGCATCCGGGGCGAGGACGACGAGGCCGTGCGCACCTTCGTGCCGCGCGACACCGCGCGCCTGAACCTGTCGTGGACCCCCGCCGCGCTGCCCGCGTTGAAGCTCGGCGCTTCGGGGCAGTACCAGAGCCGCATGTATCTGGAGCCCGGCGCGCTGGTGCCCGGCACGACGACGCCGATCCGGATCACGCAAGGCAGCTATGCGACGCTCGACCTGCTGGCGCGCTACGAACTGACGCCGCGCGTGGCGCTGAGCGCGAACGTGCGCAACGTGACCGATGCCAGCTATCTGGGGGCGCTGAACTACGACCAGGGCTATTACGCCGCGCCGCGCACGGTGCTGGGGACGATCCGGGTAAGTTACTGAGGGGGCGCTTCCCCCTCACACCCCCGTTCGGTTCGAGCAGCTTCGAGCGCAGTCGAGAAGCGTCCGTCGAGAACGCCCCGCCCCGGGCCAGGCGTTCTCGATACGCGCTCTCGACTTCGCTCGATCGCTACTCGAACCGAACGGGTTTGTCGGGAGGGTAGATTAGCCGACGAACGCGCGTTCGATCACATAGTCGCCGGGCTTGGCGTTCGACCCTTCCTCGAACCCCAGCCCTTCGAGATATTGCGAGAAGTCGCGGATCATCTCGGTCGATCCGCACAGCATGATGCGGTCGGTTTCCGGATCGAATGCCTGTGCGCCCCCGATCCGCGAGGAGAACAGCGTGCCGTTCTCGACCAGCGCGTCGATGCGGCCCGTCGTGTGAAACGGCTCGCGGGTGACGGTCGGCACATAGGTGAGTTGCTGCGCCGCCTGGTCCTCGACCAGCGGATCGCCCGACAGGTGCGATTCGAGCGTGGTGCGGAACGCGAGGTCGCTGACCCGGCGCACCGAATGGACGACCACCACCGACGAATACATCTCGTACACGTCCGGGTCGCGGATCAGCGACAGGAACGGGGCGAGGCCGGTGCCGGTCGACAGCATGAACAGGCGGCTGCCGGGCTTCAGCGCATCGGTGACGAGCGTGCCGGTCGGCTTCTTGCCGAGATAGATCTCGTCGCCCGGCACGATCTGCTGCAGCTTGCTGGTCAGCGGACCGTCCGGCACCTTGATCGACAGGAACTCCAGCTCCTCGGCATAGGCGGGGCTCGCGATCGAATAGGCGCGCAGCAGCGGCTTGCCGTTGTCGCCGGGCAGGCCGATCATCACGAACTCGCCCGAACGGAAGCGGAAGCTGGGCGGGCGGGTGATGGTGAAGCTGAACAGATGCTCGTTCCAGTGACGCACCGAACGCACGCGCTCGACGCTCAGCGCGTTGGTCGGTTCGAGGCCGTGGGTCACGGCGGTGCGGTCGCTCATCGGTAATCCTTACGTCCGGACGCTGGACCCCGGCGGCAGCCCGATCTGGCCGAGCATCGCCGCCGTACGGGCCAGCGCGCAAAAAATGGGTGCGATCGCCTGATCGGCGACCAGCAGCGAAAGCGTGGTCCGCGCCTTCGCATCGCGCCCCGTTACGAGATCGCGCGCCAAGGTCAAGAGAACCGATTCATCGTCGGTCACAAGCCCGCATTTACAGTTGATCTGGATCGGCACGCGGGCATGCGCCGCAAGCTGCGTCATCCACAGGTCGAAATCGTCCAGCGCGTCGAGCGCGCCCGCCCGCGCGAAGCGGGCGGCGAGCATCGCCGGTGCGTTCTGGCAGGCGGTGCCCGCCACCACCCACAGGCGGATCGCGTCCACCAGAAAACGGTCGCCGGGGGACAGCACGGACAGCGGACGATCGATCAGCGCGTACATATTGCCTCGCTATTGATACTCATTCGCAAAGGCTATCGGGCGTCCGGGCATGCGTCAATGCCGTTGTCGCCGCGGTAAAGCATATCTTCAGCAATTGGGTGCAGCACCTCCGCGAAGAGGGGAGAGCAATTCATGAAACTGAAGGTGCGCGGTCGAATCAACCTGATCGGCGTCGTCGCGGCGCTCGGCCTGATCGCGGTGCTCTGCATCAGCCTGTTCCGCCTGTCGGCGGTGATGCACGACGATATCGCCCGCAGCACGCAGCAGGTGGTCGAAACCGCCCGCGCCGTCGTCGTCCACTATCACGACGAGGAAGTCGCGGGGCGGATGACGCGCGCCGATGCGCAGAAGGCCGCGCTCGCGACCGTCGGCACGCTGCGCTACGGCGACGGCGACTATTTCTGGATCAACGACATGCATCCGCGGATGCTGATGCACCCGGTCAAGCCCGAGTTGAACGGCACCGATCTGACCAACAACCGCGACACCAACGGCAAGCAGCATTTCGTCGAGATGGTGCGGATCGTGAAGGCGAAGGGGGCGGGCTTCCTCGAATATAACTGGACCAAGCCGGGGCAGCCGACGCCGCTGCCCAAGCTGTCCTATGTCACGGGCTTCGCGCCATGGGGCTGGGTGATCGGGTCGGGGGTCTATATCGACCGGATCGATGCGGCGGTGTGGAAGGCCGCTGCGGTGCTCAGCGGCCTTGGCCTGCTGGTGCTGGTGCTGGTCGGCCTTGCCTCGCGCGGGATCGGCCGCTCGCTGTCGTTGCCGGTCGAGGCGCTGTCCGCCCGGATGCGCACGCTGGCGGCGGGCGATACCGACAGCGACATTCCCGGCATCGGGCGCAGGGACGAGATCGGCGAGATGGCCGATGCGCTGCAGGTGTTCCGCGCCGCCGCCGTCGTCGCCCGCGAACGCGAGGCGGAGCAGCAGCAGGTCGTGGCGGAAGTCGGCACCGCACTCGACGCGCTGGCCCGGGGGGATTTGACCGCGCGGATCGATGCCGAGTTCACCGGCGGCTTCGCCAAGATCCGCACCGATTTCAATCAGGCGATGGCCGCGCTGGCGGAGGCGATGGTCGCGGTGTCGCGCTCGGCGGGGGCGATCCGCACCGGCGCTACCGAGATCAGCAGCGCATCCGACGACCTGTCGCGCCGTACCGAGCATCAGGCGGCGTCGCTGGAGGAAACCGCCGCCGCGATGGACGAGATCACCACCACCGTCCGTCGCACCGCGGCGGGCGCGCAGCAGGCGGACCGGACGATGGCCGCCGCCCGCGCCGACGCCGAGGAAGGCGGGCGGATCGTGCGCGACGCGGTGGAGGCGATGGGCCGGATCAAGCGCGCATCCGACGAGATTTCGCAGATCATCTCGGTGATCGACGGGATCGCGTTCCAGACGAACCTGCTGGCGCTGAACGCCGGGGTCGAGGCGGCGCGCGCAGGCGAGGCCGGGCGCGGCTTCGCGGTCGTCGCGTCGGAGGTGCGCGCGCTGGCGCAGCGCTCGGCCGATGCCGCGCGTGACGTGAAGTCGCGCATCCAGGCGAGCGGGGCGCAGGTCGAGAACGGCGTCGGGCTGGTCGGCGAAACCGGGCATGCGCTCGACCGCATCGTCACCCGCGTGACCGAGATCGGCGATCTGGTCGCGACGATCGCTTCGGGCGCGGACAGCCAGGCGCTCGGCCTGCAACAGGTCAATACCGCGGTGAACGAGATGGATTCGGTCACGCAGCAGAATGCGGCGATGGTCGAGGAAAGCACGGCGGCGGCGCGCAGCCTCGCGACCGAGGCGGAGGCGTTGTCCCGCCACGTAGCGCGTTTCCGGCTGGGCGACGCGGCGGCAACGGCGGCCGCACCGCACGATCGCGCCCGGCGCTATCGCCATGCGGCGTGATCGCGGCGGGTTTATGTGACGGACGGAACGGGTTGCGGGGAACGCCGACATGGCGCACACCCGCAATCCTTGGTCCGCACAGGTGGCCGTTGACGGGGATCGGCCATGATCGCAACGCTGCTCGCGCTGATGCTGACACCGGGCCAGACGGTGTTGCGCGACGCCGGACCGCCCGCGAAGGCGCCGCCGGACCCGGAGATGCGCCGGACGGTCCTGCCCGGGCGGCCCGAGCCGCGGTTGCAGCCCATCCCCGGTTTCCTGTGCCGCAGCTTCGTCGGCTACAATGCGGTGCAGACCGCGTTCAATCTCCAGACGGGCGATACCGCCTGTTCGGGCGAGGTCGTCGATCCGGTCGCGCGGGCGTTTCGGCAGGTGAACTATCTGCCGACCCCGGCAGGGCGGCTGATGACCGTCATCCATGGCCGGGGCGGGCCGGTCGATGCGCGCAGCCGGATCGTGGTACTGCTGAACGGCGGGCCCCGGCTGGCCGCCACCGAGCATCCGATCGCCGCCCGGCTGGTCGCGGCGGGCTATGTCGTGCTGCTGCCGCTGTATCGCGGCGAACTGGAGAGCCGTCATCCCGAACCCGATCTGCCCGACGCCATCCGGCAGGTCCGCGCGCTGGAGGCATGGGCGGGCGACCGGCTGGTCGCGACGATCGGGATCAGCGCGGGCGGCTATCTGGCGGCGGCGGCGTGCACCGCGCGCTGCCGCCCGCGCATCCTGCTCGCCCCGCTGATGACCAGTCCCGAGGAAGGGCTGTCGGACCAGCGCACCGACTGGCGCCGGCTGAACGCCACCATCTGCCAGTGGCAGCCGGACGGCATGCGGCGGACCTGCGCCCCCGAACGGGCGATGCGGACCTCCTTCTGGGGGCCGGACCATTACCGCCGCAGCCTGGCGCAGGTGCTGCTCGGCAACTGCGCGCGGGTGCGCATCATCGTCTCCCCCGCCGACCAACGGGTGTATGACGCGGCGGCGGTCGCCGCGCTCCGGTCGGCGGGGTGCCGGGTCGAAACGCCCGAGGGGATCCCGCACCATGCGATCGATTCCGACCCGGCGATCCTTACGCGGCTGGTCGCGCTGGTCGAACCGCTGCGGCACGGTCCCGCTCGCGGTCCGCGCCGTTCCGCGTTATCGCCTGCGCCATGACCGAGACGACCCTCTACGGAATCCCGAACTGCGACACGATGAAGAAGGCGCGGGCGTGGCTCGACGCTGCGGGGATCGCGTATCGCTTCCACGACTATCGCAAGGACGGGCTCGATCCCGCGCTGCTCGCCGGATGGGTCGATGCGCTCGGCTGGGAGGGGTTGCTGAACCGTTCGGGCACGACGTTCCGCAAACTGCCGGAGGCGGAGCGCGCCGATCTCGATCGGGATCGTGCGGTCGCGCTGATGCTGGCGCAACCGGCGATGATCCGGCGGCCGGTGCTGGTCGACGATCGGGGGATCGAGGTCGGGTTCAAGCCCGATCGCTATGCGGCGCGCTTCGGCTGATTTCGGACGATTGCGGTCGCCGGCAGAATCATTACGCTGACGAGCCGAATCATGCTTTGGGGGAAGCATATGTCGTCGGTCTTCGTCCGCCAGCCGCCGCGCTGGTTCCGCATCGTCGCGGTGTTGCTGGTGCTGTGGGGCTTCGCGGGGATCGCCGCCTTCTACTACCATGCGACGATGGGCGACGCGGCGCTGTCGACGCTCACCGAATATGAGCGGCGCTTCTATTTCGCCCGGCCCGGCTGGTTCGACTGGGTCTATGCCACCGCGACATGGAGCGGGCTGTTCGGTGCGCTGGCGCTGGTGGTGCGGCGGCGGATCGCGGCGGGGCTGTTCGCGCTGTCGCTGCTGGCGGTGGCGGTCCAGTTCGGCTGGGTCTTCGCCGCGACCGATCTGATCGCGGTGAAGGGCGCGCCCGCGACGGTGCCGTTCCCGCTGCTGATCTTCGTGATCGCGCTGGGGCAGCTGGCGCTGGCCCGGCACGCCGTCGCGCGCGGGTGGCTTCGCTGAGGTTCGTCCGCTAAGGCGCGGAAATGTCCACGACCTTCACCATCGATACCGCCACCAGCCACGCGACGCCCACGCCCGCGCCGATGAAGCGCCTGACCATCCCCGCGATCCGCGCCGCCAAGGGGCGGACGCCGCTGGTGATGCTGACCGCCTATACCGTGCGCATGGCGCAGCTGATGGACGCGGAATGCGACATGCTGCTGGTGGGCGACAGCCTGGGACAGGTGATCTACGGCCTGCCCTCCACGGTGCCGGTCACGCTGGAGATGATGGCGGCGCATGGGGCCGCGGTGGTGCGCGGCAGCTATCACGCGCTGGTCGTGATCGACATGCCCTTCGGCAGCTACGAAGCCAGCCCGAGCCAGGCGTTCGAGAGCGCGGCGATGCTGCTCAAGGCCACCGGCGCGGCGGCGGTGAAGCTGGAGGGCGGCACGGCGATGGCCGAGACGGTCGCCTTCCTGTCGCAGCGGGGCATTCCGGTGATGGGCCATGTCGGGCTGACGCCGCAGGCGGTGAACCAGCTCGGCGGATACGGCGCGCGCGGGCGCAGCCCCGAGGAAGCGGCGAAGATCGTGGCCGATGCGACGGCGATCGCCGAAGCGGGCGCGTTCGCGGTGGTGATCGAGGGCGTGGTCGAACCGATCGCGGTCGAGATCACGCGGACGATCGCGGTGCCGACGATCGGCATCGGCGCGTCGGCGCAGTGCGACGGGCAGGTGCTGGTCGCCGAGGACATGCTCGGCCTGTTCGAGCGGACGCCGCGCTTCGTGAAGACCTATGGCGGCCTTGCGGGCCATATTTCCGCCGCGGTCGGCGAATATGCCGCCGATGTCCGATCGCGCGCCTTTCCGGGTGCGGCGCAACTCTATCCGCCCAAGGGCTGAGCCGCCCGCTTTCGTTTCGCGCGACCCTCGGCTAAAGGAGCGCGCTTGATCGTTACCCTGGAGCTTCCCCCTTGGCGCTGACCCCGCAGAACAACGACGCCTTCATTCGCGAAGTGGACGATGAACTGCGTCGCGAGCAGATGTCGAACATCGGCAAGCGCTATGGCGTCCTCATCATCGCGGCGGTGCTGATCGCGCTTGCCGGCTTCGGCGCCTGGACTTGGTGGCAGCATCACCAGCGCACGCAGGCGGGCGAGCAGGGCGAGAAGCTGGCGCTGGCGCTCGACGATGTCGCGGCGGGGCGCGTGGCGGAGGCGACCGCCGCGGTGCAGGCGCTCACCACCTCGAACCGCGACGCGGTGCGCGCCACGGCGTTGCTGACGCAGGCCGACCTGCTGCTCGGCAAGAAGGATCTGAAGGGCGCCGCCGCCGCCTTCGGCAAGGTCGCCGCCGACGAATCGCTGGCGCAGCCGTTCCGCGACCTCGCGCTCGTCCGCCGGACCGCGGTCGAATATGACAGCCTTGCCCCGCAGGCGGTGATCGACCGGCTGCGCGGTCTTGCCGACAAGAACAGCCCGTGGCTGGGCAGCGCGGGCGAGATGGTGGCGATCGCCTACCTCCGCCAGAACAAGTTGCAACAGGCGGGACAGACCTTTGCGCTGGTCGCGCAGACCGACGGCGTGCCGCAGTCGGTGCGGGCGCGCGCGGTGCAGATGGCGGGCTCGCTCGGCGTCGATGCCGGCGGCGCGACCGCGCGCTGATCCGCAACCCCATTCCATCCAGTCCGGAAGCTTTCCCCATGAAGATGCACCTGAAACTCTCGGCGGCGGTCGCGGCGCTGGCGCTGCTCGGCGGCTGCGGCGCGTTCAAGGGGAGCGGGCGTAGCAAGACGCCGATCGTCGGACAGCGCGTGCCGATCCTCGCGTCCGAAGACCTTGCCACCGCCGATCCGGCGCTGGCGGCGGTGCAGGTCGTGCTGCCGCTCGCCGAAACCAATGCGGCATGGAACCAGCCGGGCGGCAACGCCTCGAAGTCGATGGGCCATCTGGCGCTGGGCGCGAGCCTCACCCAGCTGTGGTCGCAGCGCATCGTCGGCGGCAACACCCGCACCCGCCTCGCCGCCGCGCCGGTGGTGGAGGGCGATCGGCTGTACGTGATCGACGTCGACGGCAAGGTG
Source organism: Sphingomonas silueang (assembly GCF_040049155.1). Classification (NCBI taxonomy): domain Bacteria; kingdom Pseudomonadati; phylum Pseudomonadota; class Alphaproteobacteria; order Sphingomonadales; family Sphingomonadaceae; genus Sphingomonas; species Sphingomonas silueang. The sequence goes on along the minus strand of NZ_JBDZDK010000005.1, from coordinate 103,447 downwards.
ACGGCGATGGCCGCCGGCACCGGTGCTACGATCTGGACCGCGCAGACGGTGAAGGGCGACGAGAACCCGCGCGCCCGCTTCGGCGGCGGCGTCAGCACCGAGGGCGGGCGCGTGTTCGCGACCGACGGTCTGGGCGACGTGGTGGCGTTCGACGCGGCGGACGGCAAGGAGGTGTGGCGCGCCAAGCCCGGCGGCCCGCTGCGCGGCGCGCCCTCGCTCGCCAATGGGCAGGTCTATGTCGTCAGCCAGGACAATCAGCTCTTCGCGCTCGACCAGGCCGACGGCAAGGTCGTGTGGACCCAGTCGGGCAGCCTCGAGGCGCAGGGCGTGTTCGGCGTGGCCGCCCCGGCATCGGCGCAGGGCACGGTGGTCGCGGGCTTCTCGTCGGGTGAACTCAACGCCTATCGCTACGAGAACGGTCGGTCGGTGTGGGGCGACAGCCTGTCGCGCACCTCGATCTCGACCTCGGTATCGGCGCTGGCGGACATCGATGCCGAACCGGTGATCGACAACGGCCGCGTCTATGCGGTCGGGCAGGGCGGGCGCATGGTCGCGCTCGAACTCACCTCGGGCCAGCGGCTGTGGGAACAGAATCTGGCGGGCATCTCGACGCCGTGGGTCGCGGGCGAATGGATCTTCGTCGTGACCGACGACGCGCGGCTGCTGTGCATCTCGCGCGGCAGCGGCAAGCTGCGCTGGGTGCAGCAGCTGCCCGGCTTCCGCAACGTCAAGAAGAAGAAGGGGCCGATCAGCTGGGTCGGCCCGATCCTCGCGGGCGACCGGCTGATCCTCGCCAATTCCGAAGGGCAGCTGGTGTCGGCCTCGACCACCGACGGCAGCATCACCACGACGCAGGAAACGCGCGCGAAGGCGGGCTATACCCTGTCGCCGGTGGTGGCGAACGGCGTGCTGTACCTGCTCGACGATGCGGGGCAGCTGACCGCCTGGAAGTAATTCTCCGTTCCCGTCATCCCCGCGAAGGCGGGGATCCATAGACGCAGCGCTGCCGATGGAAGCGCTGCGTCGGCGTATATGGGTTCCCGCCTGCGCGGGAACGACGAGCGTGGGCACCCTCTCGACCCCCCGACCCATAATCCCTACACTCGTGCGCATCCGCACACCCCAGGAATCCCCATGCCTCTTCCCGTCGTCGCCATCATCGGCCGTCCCAATGTCGGCAAGTCGACGCTGTTCAACCGGCTGGTGGGCAAAAGGCTGGCGCTGGTCGACGACCAGCCCGGCGTGACCCGCGACCGGCGCGAGGGCGAGGCGACGCTGCTCGGCCTCGACTTCACCATCGTCGATACGGCGGGGTTCGAGGATGAGGACGCCGCGACGCTGCCCGGCCGCATGCGGATGCAGACGCAGGCGGCGGTCGAGATGGCCGATGTCGCGCTGTTCATGATCGACGCGCGCGCCGGGATCACGCCGCTGGACGAAGAGATCGCCCGCTGGCTGCGTTCCTCGGGCGGCACCGTCGTGCTCGTCGCGAACAAGGCGGAGGGCCGCGCGGGCGAGAACGGCGTGCTCGAATCGCTGGCGCTGGGCTTCGGCGATCCGGTGCAGCTGTCCGCCGAGCATGGCGAGGGCGTCGCCGACCTGTTCGAGGCGCTGCGCCCCTATATCGAGCGCGAGGACGAGGAACTCGCGGAGGAGGAAGAGGGCGAGTACGACCCGCAGACCGCCGTGCTCAAGCTGGCGATCGTCGGCCGCCCGAATGCCGGAAAATCGACGCTCATCAACCGTTTCCTCGGGCAGGACCGGCTGATTACGGGGCCGGAAGCGGGGATCACCCGCGATTCGATCGCGGTCGACTGGGAATGGACCGATGCCGAGGGCAACGCCCGGCCCGTCCGGCTGATCGACACCGCGGGCATGCGCAAGAAGGCGCGGGTGCAGGAGAAGCTGGAGAAGCTGTCGGTCGCCGACGCGCTCCACGCGATCGACTTCGCCGAGGTCGTCGTGCTGCTGCTCGACGGGACGCGGGGCCTCGAGTTGCAGGACATCAAGATCGCCGATCGCGTGTTGCAGGAAGGGCGCGCGCTGGTGATCGCGCTGAACAAGTGGGACGTGGCGGAACATGCCTCGTCACTGTTCAACGGGGTGAAGGGCGCGCTGGACGAAGGGCTGGCGCAGGCGAAGGGCGTGCCGCTGCTGACCGTGTCGGCGGCGACCGGCAAGGGGCTGGACGTGCTGATGAAGGTCGCGTTCGAGACGCGCGAGGCGTGGAGCCGCCGCGTGTCGACCGGCCAGCTCAACCGCTGGTTCGACCGCGCGCTGGAGGCGAACCCGCCGCCCGCACCCGGCGGCAAGCGGGTCAAGATGCGCTACATCACCCAGAACAAGACGCGCCCGCCGAGCTTCGTGCTGTTCGGCACCCGCGTCGATCAGCTGCCGGAGAGCTACAAGCGCTATCTCATCAACGGGTTGCGCAAGGAATTCGGCTTCGGCGCGGTGCCGGTCCGCCTGAACCTGCGCGCGCCGAAGAACCCGTTCGACCACAGCAAGTGATCCGCATCGACGCGCGGGGGATGCGGTGCCCTTGGCCCGCGATCCGGCTGGCGCGGGCGTTGCGCGACGGGGCGAGCGTCGTGGAGATCGCGGCGGACGACCCGCGCGCGGCGGGGGAGCTGGCCGGTGCGGCGGCGGCGGTCGGTGCACGCCTGTCGCCGGTCGCGGACGGGGTGTTCCGGATCGAGCGGTAGCGCTTGTCCGCCGGTCGTCCGTATCCTATCCTCCCTCCGACCTGTTGCAGCGAGGCGGTTCGATGCGGGTGAGCGGATATGTTCGTTTGGCGATCGCAGGCATGCTGGGCATGACGGCGGCCCCTGCCTTCGCGCAAGGCGTCGATGACGGCGGCAGGATCCTGCCGATGACCTATACGCAGCCGGGCTGGGCGGAACGGGCGGTCGCCAACAACAGGCTATGGGCGCGGACCCGCGATTTCGAGGATCGCAACTGCGTCCGGATCGGCTGCCTCATCATCCTGAACCAGACCAGCAATTACGTCGTCACCGGCCTGTATTTCGTCCGCGGCGAACGCGACGGCGTGCGCCAGTGGACGCCCAACCAGTTCGACCGGCCGCTGGTGCCGAAAACGATGTTCTACGCGCCCAAGGCGGGCGACGACAGCATGTGCAACCTGCCGGTCCGGCTGGTCGTGCGCGACATCGATTCGGGCGAGACGCTGGACGTCGAGGGGGTCGCGGGGCTGTGCCGTCGCGACAAGGCCAGCACGGTGTTGCGGGTGAACGTGGTCCGCCCGAACGTGACCGTCACCCCATAGAGTCTGATCCAGCAAAGCTGGAGCGGGCCGGCACCGCTTCCACGCAAGTGGATCAGACTCTGGCCGATCCGCCGCTACGCCTTTCCCTCCCACGGCTTGTCGCGCAGGTTGAGGTGGGTGATCCCGCGCGCCTTCAGTCGCGGCCCCAGGAACCGATAGAAGAACCAGTCCTTCGCCGCGAACGGGGTGGCGTGATAGAGCAGCCGCTCGGCCAGCGTCCAGCGCACCCGCCGCCGGTCGGCCCGGCGCGGCGAAGGCTTGGCCCAGAAGCGATAGGGATAGACGACGCGCCCGAGCTTCGCGACGCGCTGCATGATCTCATGGTCGAGCAGGACATAGGGCCAGTGCTTCTCGGAGAAGCCGCCCGCCGCCACCAGCGCCCGTGTACGGAACGCCTGGCCATAGCCGCCGGTATGCGTCTGCTTCGACAGCAGCCGGGTGACGATGCCCGAATAGAGCGCGCGCCGGACCGGCTGGCCGCTCGAATCCACCCCGAGCGCCATCACCGCCACCGTGCGCGGATCGGCATCGAACGCGCGCTCCGCCTCCGCCAGATAGTGCGGCGGGTAGAAGGTGTCGGCATCGCCGAACGCGCAGAACTCGGTAGTGAGCTCGGCCATCGCCGCTTCCAGCGCGTGGATCTTGCCCGGTCGCGCTTCGTGGAGGTGGACTAGCTCCACCCCCGGCGCGGTGAACCGCCGCGCGATCGCGGGCGAGGCGTCGGTCGAGCCGTTGTCGACCAGCACCAGCCGGAACGGCACGCGCTGCGCCGCCAGCGCTGCCAGCGTGGCGGGCAGGAAGTCGGCCTCGTTGTAATAGGCGATGACGAAGGTCCAGCGGGTCATGCGCAAAGCTCCATCAACCGGGTGCAGGCGGCTTCGGACGATCGCGGTCCGTGCGTCGCCACGACATGCGCCCGCGCCGCCTGTCCCATCGCGTCCATCGCCGCCGGATCGGCCAGCAGCGCGGCGACCTTCGCCGCATAGTCGCCGTCGCGCACCAGCAGGCCGCAGGCGGGCGGGATCACGTCCGGCCCGATCCGGTCGTCGAACGCGGCGACGGGCAGGCCGCACGCCATCGCTTCGGGAATAGCGCGCGGGAAATAGTCGCGCCGCCCGGCGTGGAAGAACAGCCGCGCCTGCGCCAGCAGGCCGGGCACCTGCGCATTGGGGACATGGCCGAGCCATTCGACCCTGGGAAAGCGCGCGCGCAGCCGCGTCGCCTGCGGCCCGTCGCCGATCACCGCCACCCGGTGGTTGTCGGCCAGCACCGCGATCTCGTCGAACTTCTTGTACGGGGTCAGGCGGCTGGTCGCGATCACGTCGTAGCGCTTGTCCGCCGCCATCGGCGCGAAGCGCTCGGTGTCGATCGTCTTGGGCAGGCGCTGCATCGCGTGGCGGGGGATTGCCCGCCGCCAGAAGCGCCGGCCGGGATGCGCCAGCCGCACCTCCTGCACCGCCGATTCGGGAAAGACGAAGGCGGCGTGCGGCACGATCCGGCTCCACCAGTCGCCGCCGATGATGACGGCGAAACGGCGATGGTCGGGGCGCAGCACCCGGTTGAACAGGTCGAAGCCCGCGCCGCCGTTGCTGCCGATCAGCACGAACAGGTCGGCCGGGTCGGCACGCGCCGCGGCGACCAGCGTGTCGCTCACCTGGTCGCGGGTCCGCGCCTGCGGGTTGGACGGCGCGAACAGCCGGATGGGGTAGGGCGCGATGCCGGGCAGCGCCGACACGGTGTCGAGCGGCTCGCGCGCCAGCCCCCACAGCGCCACCGACACGCCGCGTTCGGCGAGGATGCCGGGCATCCGCCGGTCGCGATTGTCCCAGCGCAGCCATTCGGCGCGGTCGGCGATGCCGTGATGCGTGGGATAGGTCAGGACGAAGACGATGCGCATGACGCGGCTTCCGCTATCAGCCGGGCGGCGTCCGCGCCAGTGCGGGCCGGGCCCATTGCTCAAACCCGGTCCGGCGCTTAAGGCGCGGGCGATGAACTGGTCGGACGATGGCGCGCGCGTCAGCTGCGTGATGGTGACGGCGAACCGTGCTCGCCTCGCGCGGCGGGCGGTGGATTGCTTCCTGGCGCAGACGCACGGCAACCGCGAACTGGTGGTGATCGACGACGGCGACGCGGATTATACGCCGCTGTTCGCCGCGATCCCGCCCGACCGGCTGGTCTATGACCGGGTGGCGAAGACCCCCGACACTACGCTCGGCCGGTTGCGCAACCGTTCGCTCGACCGGGCGCGGGGGCAGGTCGTGGCGCAGTGGGACGACGATGACTGGTATCACCCGACCCGCCTGTCGCGGCAGTTGGCGGTGCTGGATGCGGGCAAGGCCGCCTGCGTGCTGCGCGGCACGCTGATGCACCTCGATGCGCCCGAATGGTTCGACCACCCCTATGTCGGCACGCTGGAGCCGGGCGTACCGGGCAGCATCGTCCACCGCGCCGACCGGCAAGCGCGCTATCCCGAGAAGCGGCGCGGCGAGGATACCGATTTCCTCGGCCACTGGGCGGCCGATGCGATCGGCGTGCTGGACGCGCCGGGGCTGTTCGTCCGCGCCTTCCACGGCGGCAATACGTGGGAGCGCGATCATTTCGAGCGGCGGGTGCGCAATACTCCCGCCGCCGCGATCGAATATGCGCTGCGCCGGTTCCTGCCGGGCGGGGTATGGCGCCATTCGCGCTTCCGCCTCGATGCCGGGACGCGCGCGGCATTCGCGGCGTTCGTCGCCGATTCGCGCCGCGCCGGGGTGTTCGCTTGACCTTCGCCGAGCGGTTGGCCGCGTTGCAGGCGTGGTCGGAAACCCCGGCGGCGAAGATCGCCGGGCGGGTGCTGCGCGCGCTGTTCTTCGTCGGCGTGCTCGTGTGGCTGATCCTGAAGGTGCGCGCGATCGGCTGGGGTGCGGTGGCGGCGGCGCTGCCGCGCAACCCGTGGTTCTACCTCCTGTTCGTCGTGATGTTCATGGCGCTGCCGGTGTCGGAGGTGTGGATCTTCCGCCTGCTGCTCGGTCGCCCGCTGCCCGGCGCCCTGCCGGTGTTCGTGCGCAAGCGGGTCTTCAATTCCGCGTTCGTCGGCTATTCGGGCGAATTGTACCTGTTCGTCTGGGCGCGCCAGCGGCTGGGCATCGCGAGCAGGACGCTGCTGCTGGCGATCAAGGACAATGCGATCCTCTCCGCGCTCGCCTCGGCGGGGATCACCTCGGCGCTGCTGCTGGTGTTCATGGCGACGGGCCGGGCGAAGTGGATCGCCGACTGGCTGCATTCGGCGGGCGGGGTGGTGATCGCCGCGCTGCTGGCCGCGGGGTTCCTGCTGCCGCTGCTGCTGCGGTTGCGCCGTCAGATCCTGACGATCACCTGGCGCACGGCGGCGGCGGTGTTCGGCATCCATGTCGGGCGCATCGCGGTGGTGGTGCTGTTGCAGGCGACGCAATGGGCAGTGGTGCTGCCCACCGAGCCGTGGAGCGTGTGGGTCACGTTCCTGACGGTGCAGATGGTCATCAGCCGCCTGCCGGTGGTGCCCAACCGCGACCTGCTGTTCCTGTCCGCCGCGCTGGAGATGAGCCATATCGTCGACGGCCCGCGCGCGGCGATGGCCGGGCTGCTGCTGGCGGGCGGCGCGCTGACGCAGGGCAGCAACCTGCTGTTCTTCCTGCTGACCAGCTTCGAGCGGCGGCGCAGCGGCGTTCCCGCCGCGCCTGCCGACCCGGAATTCGACGCGGCGGTCGCGCCGCCCGCCGTGCCGCCGGTCAAGGAATAGCGCGTCAGGCGCTGGCGCGGTCGCAGATGAAGCGCGACAGCTCCTGGCGCAGCGGCATGCCGTCGGTCGAGCGCAGCGGGCCGTCGTGGGCGGTATAGGTTTCGACATGCGCGCGGGTATCGGCGACCCCGACGATGTGGAACTGGTTGTTCGCGCAGTCCACCTCGGTCCGGGCATAGGCCACGCGGTCGCCGCGCTGCTGGCGCAGGATCGCGATGGTCGTGCCGACGGCGGTGCGGCGCTGGCGCAGCAGTTCGTAACGCGACTGCGGATCGGACGGCGTCGGGATCACCGTGCCCTCCAGCGGATAGCGTTCGCGCCCGTCGCCCGCGACCGGCGTGTCCACCAGCGTGCGCAGGCTCACCCCATTCTCGCTGGTCGGGACCTCCACGGTCCGCGAATTGGCGCCATTGCAGGCCGCAAGCAGGGCGCAGGCCATCGTCGCAACGAACGGTCGCATATTCATTCCTCGTATAGGTCGTTCCACGGTACCGCAGCCGCAGCGATGCTGCGGCGCGGCGGGATTGCTTCGTCTTCGCTCAGCGGGCGCGGATCATGCCGACGAGGGACATGAACGCCACCGCACCGATCGCGAGGATCAACGCCCCGGTTTCCTCCCAGCCGACCGACATCAGTCGGTCGAACGGTTCGGAATGAAGCACTTGGCTGCGAAGCATCTGAAAGGTTTCCACCATGATGCGACGCAACATAACCACCGGATCGTGGTTGTGAATACGCGCCAACCCGGCTTCGGCTCCGCTCATCGCGGGGGACATCATATGTTACATCCGCGCAAGCCGGGCGCGGCGAAGCGGCAAGGTTCGGGCAGGAAACGGACCGGAAAAATCCCGTCTTGCGCGGGGCGGGCGTGCGCCATACACCTTGCCCATTCCGATTATCGATATCGATGGGGGTTTGCGAATGCTTCGTACCTTGGCGTCCGTCCTGCTGGCTTCGAGCGCGCTGGGGGGCGTGCCCGCGCTTGCCCAGACCAACCAGCCCGCGCCTCCGCCGGTGAAGGCCGCGCCGCTCTCCGCGCTCGTCGCGCCGGTCAACATTCCCTATGAGAAGTTCACCCTGCCCAACGGGCTGACCGTCATCACCCATACCGATCGCAAGGCGCCGATCGTCGCGGTGTCGGTATGGTATGACGTCGGCTCGAAGCATGAACCGGAGGGCAAGACCGGCTTCGCGCATCTGTTCGAGCATCTCATGTTCAACGGTTCGGAGAATGCGCCGGGCGATTTCTTCGATCCGCTGCGCTCGATCGGCGCGACCGACCTTAACGGCACGACCAGCTATGACCGCACCAATTATTTCGAGACGGTGCCCAAGCCCGCGCTCGACCGGGCGCTGTTCCTCGAATCCGATCGCATGGGCTATCTGCTCGGCGCGGTGACGCAGGGCGTGCTCGATGAACAGCGCGGCGTCGTGCAGAACGAGAAGCGGCAGGGCGACAACCAGCCCTATGGCCTCGTCCGCTACAAGATTACCGAAGGTATCTTCCCGCAGGGCCATCCCTATCGCCACTCGGTGATCGGTTCGATGGCCGATCTCGATGCCGCCAGCCTCGAGGATGTGAAGTCGTGGTTCCGCGGCCATTACGGTCCGAACAACGCCGTCCTCGTGCTCGCGGGCGACATCGACGCCAAGGAAGCGCGCCCGCTGGTCGAGAAATATTTCGGCGCGATCCCGAAGGGCCCGGAATCGGTCCTGCCGAAGATCGACGTGCCGACGCTCGCCGCGCCGGTCCGCGAGGAGATGAAGGATCGCGTCGCCGCGACCATGATCATGAAGGTCTGGCCGGTGCCGGGCCTGAACGATCCCGATTCGCCCGCGCTCGACGTGGCGATGGGCGCGTTCGGCGGGCTGGCCTCGTCGCGGCTCGACAATGAACTGGTCAAGCGCGAGAAGCTGGCGGTGCAGGTGTCGGCGGGCGTCCAGTCGCTGTCGCAGGCGGGCATGCTGATCGTGCGCGCGGTCGTGCGGCCGGGCGTCGATGCCAAGCTGGTCGAGGCGAAGCTGGACCAGATGATCGCCGACTATCTGCGCACCGGCCCCACCGCCGACGAAGTGGCGCGGGTGGTCACGACCAACGTGTCGCGGACGATCAGCGGGCTGGAATCGGTCGGCGGCTTCGGCGGCAAGGCGGTCGCGCTGGCGCAGGGGGAGCTCTATTCCAACGACCCCGGCTTCTACAAGAAGGAGCTGACCGCGATGGCCGCCGTCACCCCGGCGCAGGCGAAGGCGGTCGCCGCCAAGTGGATGTCGCGCCCGGCGTACACGCTGGTCGTCGTCCCCGGCGCGCGCGAGGGCTATGAGGAGGCCAAGGCGGTCCCCAAGGTCGCCGACACCAGCAAGCCGACCCCGGCGAGCGCCGAAGGCCCGGCCAAGGGCACGCGCGGCACCATGCCCGGCGTCAGCGACACCGGCGGGCAGCTTCAGTTCCCGCAGGTGGTACGCAGCCGCCTGTCGAACGGGATGGAACTGGTCTATGCGCAGCGCACCGCCGTGCCGGTGACGCAGGTGTCGCTGGCGTTCGACGCGGGCATCGCCGCCGACGTGCCCGGCAAGCTCGGCACCGCTGGCATGACGCTCGGGCTGCTCGACGAGGGTACCACGACGTACAACTCGATCGCGCTGGCGGAGGCCAAGGAGCGCCTCGGCATGTCGACCGGCGGCGGCAATTCCGCCGACCAGACCAATGTCGGCTTCGATGTGCCCAGCGCCAATCTCAACAGCGCGACGATGCTGTTCGCCGATATGCTCAAGAACCCGGCGTTCGACCCGGCGGAGATCGAGCGGGTGCGCGGGCAGACGCTGGCGCAGATCGGCCAGCAGCGCACCAGCCCGCAGGGGCTGGCCGACATGACGCTGCCGCCGCTGCTCTACGGCACCGATTCGCCCTATGCCAAGCTGGCGGCGGGCGTCGGCGATCCGGCGGCGGTCGCCTCGCTCAAGCGCGAGGATCTGCTGGCATGGCGCCAGGCCTGGCTGCGTCCGGACAAGGCGAAGGTGTTCGTCGTGTCCGACCGGCCGCTGGCCGAGGTGCAGGCGGCGCTGAACGCGGCGCTGGGCGACTGGCGCGCTACCGGCACGCCGGGCACCAAGACCTTCCCGGCGCAACGCGCGACGACGACGCCGAAGATCGTGTTGGTCGACCGGCCCGATTCGCCGCAGTCGCTGATCGTCGCCGCCGAGATGACGCCGCTGAACGCGAAGTCGGACACGCTGGCCGCCACCACCGCCAACACGGTGCTGGGTTCGGGCTTCCTCAGCCGGATCAACATGGACCTGCGCGAGGCGAAGCACTGGTCCTACGGCGCGGGCGGCGGCTACCGGCTGATGCAGAATGCGGTGCCCTATGTCATCACCGCGCCGGTGCAGGCGGACAAGACCGGTCCGGCGATCGCGTCGCTGCGCGAACAGATCAGCGGGTTCCTCGGGGCCAACGGGGTCACGCCGGTCGAATTCCGCCGCTCGATCGACGGCGAGACGCGGCAGCTTGCCGGAACCTATGAAACGTCCGGCGCGGTGCTCGCGGCGATGCGCAGCAACGACTTCCTCGGCCGTCCGGACAGTTACCAGGCGACGCTGCCGCAGAAGTACAAGGCGCTGACCCCGCAGCAGCTCGACGCGGCGGCACGCGCGACGCTCGACCCCAATCGCTTCGTCTATGTCGTGGTCGGCAATGCCGCGACCGTCCGTCCGCAGCTTGACGCGCTCGGCCTGCCGGTGGAGGTGGTGAAGCCGCAGGCTGCCGCGGCCGGAACCGGCGGCAAGTAAGGAGAGCGACGATGGCGAACGTGGATGGAAGCTGGGATACCGTCACCAAATCGCCGATGGGCGACCAGCAGGCGACGCTGAGCGTGAAGAGCGACGGGTCGACCTTCACCGGCGCCTATTCGGGGGTGATGGGATCGGTCCCGATCACCGACGGCAAGGTGGACGGCGACAAGCTCAGCTGGAAGGTCGCCATCGTCGTGCCGTTCCCGATGACGCTCGACTGCGAGGCGACCGTCGAGGGCGACACGATCAGCGGCACCGTGGGCGCGGGCGCCTTCGGCAGCTTCCCGATGGCGGGATCGCGCGTCGGCTGATGGCTGGTTGACGGACGAGGGACGGCCTGTCCGCAGGAATGCGGGCGGGCCGTCTGCGTCTCGGGCTTTTGCCCTCGCTGACAAGGATTTCTGTACGAAAGTCCAAGGTCAGCGCTTGATCCTGCCGTACCCCCGCGCAGGCGGGGGTCCAGAGCCAGGTAGAACAACGGCTTGCGTCCGCGGCTCCTGGACCCCCGCCTGCGCGGGGGTACAGAAAGGGACTTTCGCAGAGGAATCCTGACAAGGGAGGGGAGCTTCAATCCTCCAGCACCGGCGGTCGCGGCTTCTCCCCCGGTTCCGGCGCATAGCCGGTCAGCAACCGTGCGCCCCGGCCATAGGTGAACCACGACCACGACCAGTTGACGTACACCGCCACCCGGCTGCGGAAATCGACCAGCAGCATCAGGTGGACGAGCGACCACGCCAGCCATGCGACGAAGCCCTTGAGCTTCATCCCCGCGATCTCCGCCACCGCGCGCGAGCGGCCGATCACCGCCATCGTGCCGTAATCGCGGTAGCGGAACCGGTCGGGCGCCTGCCGTCCGGCGATGCGGGCAGCCAGCAGTCTGCCGACGAACGCCCCCTGCTGCTTCGCGACGGGCGCGAGGCCGGGGAGGGGGCCGTCGCCGCCGTCGAAGCTCGCCACGTCGCCGATCGCGAAGATTTCGGGATGGCCCGGCACCGAACAATCGGGACCGACCTTGACCGCGCCGTTGCGCGCGGCGTCCGCGTCCAGCCATTTCGCCGCCGGACGCGCCGCCGTGCCCGCCGCCCACACGACGGCGGCGGCATCGATCCGCTCCTCGCCCAGCGTCAACCCGTCGGCGTCGATCGCCTGCACCGCCGTGCCGGTGCGCACCTCGACGCCGAGCGATTCGAGCGCGCGCTTCGCCGATGCCGACAGCGCGGGATCGAACGCGCTCAGGATGCGGTCCCCCATCTCGCACAGGATCACCCGGCTGGCGCGCGGGTCGATGTGCGCGAAGTCGCGGGCGAGCGTGGTGCGCGCGAGTTCGGCGATCGTTCCGGCCATCTCGACGCCGGTCGGGCCGCCGCCGACGACCGCAAAGGTCAGCAGTTGCCGTACCTGCGCCGGATCGTCGCACTGCTCCGCCCGCTCGAACGCGCCGAGCAGCGCGGCGCGGATCGCCAGCGCATCGTCGATCGACTTAAGGACATAGGCATGGTCCGCCCAGTCGTCGTTGCCGAAGAAGCTGTAGGCCGCCCCGGTCGCGAGGATGAGATGATCATAGCCGATCCGCCGCCCGTCCGACAGGCACAGTTCCCGCGCGTCGACGTCCACGCCGCTCGCCTCCGCCATCAGCACCCGCACGTTGCGCTGCCGCCGCAGCAGCGCGCGGTTGGCGGTGGCGATATCGGCGGGCGACAGCGCCGCGCCCGCGACCTGATACAGCAGCGGCTGGAACAGATGATGGTTGGTCCGGTCGATCAGCGTGATCTCGGCATCGCTGTTCCTCAGCGCCTGGGCAGCGGCGATCCCGCCGAAACCTGCACCGACGATGACGATCCGCTGGGCCATGCGCCTGCGCTCCCCTGTCCTTGCGTCCGCGGCGGACGAAGCCTGCCGCCCCCGGAACAACTCGCGGCGCAGCATAGGTTTCCGTGGTGCCTGTCGCCGCATCGCAGCACCGCTGTGGCCATGTTGCTACCCAAATTCGGGCAGTCTGCCTTGGTTCGTTCATCCGGGCGACAGATACCGTTGCCGTGGTGCAACAGGTTCCGCCTTCCGTATCCAATATGTCTGGCGCGATGCAACAACCCACCGGCCACGGGGTTCAGAGGGGCCACGGCCAAACCGGCGCGCGTTCGATGCCGGGGTCGTTAGTACGAAGAGGTTATGTATGCGTACGCTTATCACTGTCGCCGCCGCAGCCGCCGCGTTCGTCGCCGCGCCGGCCTTCGCACAGGATACCACCTATGCGCAGGATCCCGCCGCCCCCGCGACCACCGAGCCCGCCCCCGCCGTGCGCGCACCCGACGGCACCAGCGGCATCGGGTTCGAGCCGTACGTCGCCGTCATGGGCGGCTGGGAGCAGTTCGATTCCGAGCGCACCAAGGCCGGTATCCCGCTGGTCCCGCGCAACGACAAGCTGAACGGCGCGCTGGTCGAGGGTATCGTCGGCTTCAACGTGCCGCTGGGCCCGGTGTTCGTCGGTGCCGAGGGCAGCGTGTCGAAGGGCGTGTCGGGCGACATCGACTGGGATTACGGCGCGGCGGGCCGGTTCGGCGTGCGCGCCGGCGACTCGGGCCTGATCTACGGCAAGGTCGGCTATCGCTGGGTCAATTTCGACCGGTTCGGCAACGACAGCCGCGACTATCACGAGATGACCTATGGCGCCGGTTTCGAGGTCGGCCCGAAGGACATCGGGCTGGGCGGCATCACCGGCAACTCGGGCGTCCGCCTGCGCGGCGAAGTGTCGACCTTCGGTTCGGCGCACAGCTTCCGCCCGATGCTGGGTCTGACGACCCACTTTTAAGCGACGGTTCGGGCGGGTCCGGCGTATCGGGACCCGCCCCGGTAATTGCGTAACGGAAACCCCGGGCGGCGACGTCCGGGGTTTTTCGTTGGGCGTGAAAAAAGGCCGCCGGGCGCGAACCCGGCGGCCTGTTCCCCGTAGGACGTGGGGGAGCGCTTATTCCTCGACCGTGACCCGGCCGTTGCGCACGATCATGCCGCGTTCGGCCATTTCCTTGCGGAAGTCGTGTTTCGCATCGGCGATCTCGCGGCGGTATTCGGCCCACGCATCCTCGCGCGAGGCGGCATCGTCGGCGCGGGCGAGATCCTTGCGCAGTTCGCGCTTCGCTTCGGAGATGTCGGTCTTGTAGTCGAGATAATAGTGGTTGTAGTCCGAATAGACCGGTACGCTGCGCGGGCGTGCCATCGACGGGGTGGCGGTCAGCGCGGTTGCGGTCGCGGCGATCAGCAATGTCATGCGGTTCATGGGGTTTCTCCCTTTTGCCTTAACTTGCCGCTGCTCAACCATTGTACGCTGCGGACGGTTCCTTCATCTGGCGTTCATCTGCGGGGCGGGGCCGGGAACTGCCGCTCCACTTGCGATCGTCCGGTCGGATGCCGATATTGCTCGATACGGCGACGGGAGCGATCGGCATGGCAGGACGGGTGAAGCGCAAGGCGGGGCTCGCCGCTGCCGAAGCGCTGGCCGCGCGGGCGGCGGAACCGGTCGTCTGCGCGCTGTGCGGCCGGGTGATCGGCACGCAGGTCGAATGGCACCACCGCGTGCCCAGGAGCGAGGGCGGGCGCGAGACGGTGCCGGTCCACCCGATCTGCCACCGCACCATCCACGCCAGCGCGACCAACGCCGAACTGGCGGGGCCGCTGGCCGATCTCGACGCCTTGCGCGCGGTCCCGGCGGTGGCGCGGTTCGTGGCATGGGTGGCGGACAAGCCCGCCGACTTCCGGGTGCCGGTGCGGCGGGGGCGGTAACGACCTGTCGTCACTCCCTCGGAGGCGCGAGTCCATAGGCGCTGACGTTGCGGTTTCAGTATCACCGACGGTGGTTATGGCTTCCCGCCTGCGCCGGAATGACAGCAGGTAAGCAAAACGCCTTTCCTACACCACCCGGACCGTGACAGGCTCTCGCCGGTCTTTCCCAGCGTCGATTCCACACACCGTGTCTTCGGCTTCGCGACACATCCAAAAACACCGTCACGAGTGTAAAGTTTGTATAGTTTGGAGCCGGCACGGGCATAGCCCGTGCCGTCGGTCGGCGCTTTCCGCGCCGCCGGCCGGCCGCGCCTGTTGGCGCGGGGCAGCGTATGCCGCCCCTTGCCCGGCGCGGCTCACTCCGCCGCCACGCCCCCGAACATATCCCCCATCCCGCTCGCCTCCTCGGTGGCCACCGGCAGCGCCTTGGCCTTGCGGCGCTTGTCGAAGCCGTCCCACACCTCGTTCCAGTTGCCGCGGGTCGCCGCCTTGGAATATTCGGTCGCGCGCTGCTCGAAGAAGTTGGCGTGCTCCACGCCGTTCAGCAGCGGGGCGAGCCACGGCAGGGGGTGTTCGTCGATCAGGTAGATCGGCTTGAGGCCCAGTTGCCCCAGCCGCCAGTCGGCGATGTAGCGGATATACTTCTTGATCTCCTTGGCGGTCATGCCGTGGACCGGGCCCATCTCGAACGCCAGGTCGATGAACGCATCCTCCAGCCGCACCGTCGTCTGGCACATGTCGGCGATGTCGTCCTTGACCGACTTGGTCAGGCAGTCGCGCTCCTTGGTGAAGGCGTGGAACAGGCGGATGATGCCTTCGCAGTGCAGGCTCTCGTCGCGGACCGACCACGATACGATCTGCCCCATGCCCTTCATCTTGTTGAAGCGCGGGAAGTTCATCAGCATCGCGAACGACGCGAACAGCTGCAACCCCTCGGTAAAGCCGCCGAACATCGCCAGCGTCTTGGCGATATCCTCGTCGGTATCGACGCCGAAGTTCTGGAGATAGTCGTGCTTGTCCTTCATCTCGCTATATTCGAGGAAGGCGCCATACTCGCTCTCGGGCATGCCGATGGTGTCGAGCAGGTGGCTGTACGCCGCGATGTGCACCGTCTCCATGTTGGAGAAGGCGGCGAGCATCATCTTGATCTCGGTCGGCTTGAAGATGCGGCCGTATTTCTCGTGATAGCAGTCCTGCACCTCCACGTCCGCCTGGGTGAAGAAGCGGAAGATCTGGGTCAGCAGGTTGCGTTCGTGCGGGGTCAGCTTCTGCGCCCAGTCGCGGCAGTCCTCGCCCAGCGGCACCTCTTCGGGCATCCAGTGGATCTGCTGCTGGCGCTTCCAGAAATCGAACGCCCAGGGGTATTCAAACGGCTTGTACTGCTTGCGGGCTTCGGTGAGCGACATGGGGGTACTCCGGGGAACGATGAGGTTGCTTTGAATCTTGGTGCTCCCGCGTAGGCGGGAGCCTAGGGTCGCGAACGTCGTCGCTTGTGGCTCTGGACCCCCGCCTTCGCGGGGGTACGGTCGGATCGGTTCATGGCGCGCTGCTCCACGACCATTGCGCGATCCCAAAGATCGTCAGGATGATCCCGAGCGCCAACCCCATGACCCCGACCATGCCGTGCGCATAGCGGCTTTGCGGCGTCGCGCGCGACTTGAGCCGCAGCAACAGCCGCAGGCCTGCCACGCTCGCGACCAGAGCAAGCGCCAGCATGATTATCACATTCCGGGTCATGCGACCAACGGCGGGGACGTGCGTTTCACCGCCGCCCCCAACGGAGGATTATCATGGCCGATCTCAGCAACATCAAGGAACATGCCGAAGTCATCGGCGCCGACGGCGTCCATGTCGGCACCGTCGACCGGGTCGAAGGCGACCGGATCAAGCTGACCAAGAAGGACAGCGGTGCCGAGGTCGAGGGTGCCGAATCGGCGCATGCCGGGCATCATCACTATATCGACGGCGGCCTCGTCGCCGAGGTCGAGGGCGACACGGTGCGCCTGTCGGCCAACGCCGATGTCGCGGTGACGTTCGAGACCGAGGAGGACGGCACCGCCGTCTGATCCCAAGGACCGATGCCGAGGGGAAAGGGGGCCGCGCGCCCCCTTTTTCCTGGGGCGGGCAGCGGTGGCGCACCGGCGATATCGCATGTCTCGGCCAGCCCCCGTGCAGCGTCATGTGGTGAAGGAATCGATGGCGCGCACGCTACGCATAACGCTTCGCCGCCGCCAGCCGAAAATCACGGTTCCCTAGATCGAAATTTTCATGTTTCGGCTATATGTTGATCGCCCCGATGCGCGATGACGCAATATCTGGTGGGCCGATCGTGCGATCGCGTACCCGATATGTTTCCCGAAACGATCCGCCGCACACCGAAATACGCTGTCGTTTCGCGACGCGCCGTGGCAGCAGGGGGCCATGCCGCACCCGCCCCACGCCCCTGCACAGAATGTCGCCGATACCGAGCATCACGGCCTGATCGCGCTGCTGCCTCCGCCCGCGCGCCCCTTCGCGCTGCTCGCGCGGTTCGACCGGCCGATCGGCTGGTGGCTGCTGTTCTGGCCGGGGGCGTGGGCGATCGCGCTGTCGGGTCGCGCGGTCGAGCGGTGGGACATGCTGCTCTGGTTCCTGCTGGGATCGATCGCGATGCGTGGCGCGGGCTGCGTCTACAACGACATCGTCGATCGCGACCTCGACCGGCAGGTGGCGCGCACGGCCAGGCGACCGCTGGCGAGCGGCGCGGTGTCGGTGAAGGCGGCGTGGGTGTGGCTGGTGGTGCTCAGCCTGATCGGCTTCGTCGTGCTGCTGCAACTGAACTGGACCGCGGCGGTGGTGGCGCTGGCCAGCCTCGTGCTGGTCGCGGCCTATCCGTTCATGAAGCGGATCACCTGGTGGCCGCAGGCGTGGCTCGGCATGGTGTTCTCCTGGGCCGCCCCGGTGGCATGGGCGCAGATGGCGGTCGGCGACTGGCCGGTGCTGGCGCTGCTCTATGCCGGGTCGATCGCATGGGTGATCGGCTACGACACTATCTACGCCTGCCAGGATATCGAGGACGATGCGATGGTCGGGGTGCGATCGTCGGCGCGGGCGATGGGGGCGAAGGTGCGCCCCGGCGTGACGCTGCTCTACCTCGTCGCCATCGCCTGCTGGCTGGGGGCGGTGTGGCGGGTATATCCCGCCGTGCTGGCGCTGGTCGCGCTGCTGCCCGCCGCGCTGCACCTGTCGTGGCAGGTCGCGACGCTGCGGCAGGGCGACGGCGCGAACACGCTGCGCCGGTTCCGCAGCAACCGCGATGCCGGGCTGCTGGTGTTCCTCGGCCTGCTCGTCGTCGGGCAGGCGGCGTGAGCGTTGCGCGCGGGAGCCACGCTTCCCATGTCGGCACGATGCTGACCCCCGCCATTGCCGCCGATCGTGCCCATGCCGCCACCCGGCGCGCCCGTGCGCACGGTGCCGATGCGGCGGATGCGATCCTCGTCGCCGATACCGTGCTGGCGGTGTCGGTGCGGCTGGGTGCGCTGGAGGATGTCGAGCGGTCGGAGGGGGCCGAACTCGGCCTGCGCGCCTTCGTCGGCGGACGATCGGCGAGCGTCTCGACCTCCGACCTGTCCGACGCCGGGCTCGATGCACTGGCCGAGCGGCTGGTGGCGATGGCAAAGGCCGCGCCCGAGGATCGCTGGGCGGGCCTCGCGCCACAGGAGCGGCTGTTGCACGGCGCGCCGCCGCTGCTCGACCTCGACGATGGGGGCGAGGTGTCGCCGCAACAGCTGCGCGAGACGGCGATGGCCGTGGAGGATGCCGCGCGCGCCGTCACGGGCGTGACCAATTCCGAGGGCGGATCGGCCAGCGTCAGCCGCGCGATCGTCGCGCTCGCTACCAGCCACGGCTTCGCGCAGGGCTATGCCGTCACCAGCCACGGCCTGTCCGCCAGCGTCGTCGCGGGGCAGGGTGACGGGATGCAGCGCGATCATGCCCATCACGCCGCACGCCACCGCGCGATGCTCGAATCGGCGGCGGAGGTGGGGACCCGTGCGGGCGAACGCGCGGTGGCGCGGCTGGGGCCGGTGCGGATCGACGGCGGGGTCATGCCGGTGGTGTTCGACCCGCGCGTCGGATCGAGCCTGATCGGCCATATCCTTGGCGGCATTTCCGGCCCGGCGATCGCACGCGGCACCAGCTTCCTGCGCGACCGGCTGGGCACCGCCATCCTGCCGACGAACCTGTCGATCCTCGACGATCCGCACCTGCCCCACGGCCTGCGCTCGCGCCCGTTCGACGGCGAGGGACTGGCGGTGTCGCCGATGGCGCTGGTCGATCACGGGGTGCTGGAGACATGGCTGCTCGACAGCGCATCGGCGCGGCAGCTGGCGCTGGCGCCGACCGGCCATGCCTCGCGCGGCTTGAGCGGTCCGCCGGGCGTCACTACCGGCAACGTTCATCTAGCCGGGGGCAGCGGCAGCCGTGACGCGCTGATCGCCGACATCGACCGTGGCGTGCTGGTGACCGAACTGATCGGGCAGGGGGTGAACGGCGTCACCGGCGATTACAGTCGCGGCGCATCGGGCTTCCTGATCGAGCGCGGCGAGATCACCCGGCCGGTGTCGGGCATCACCATCGCGGGCAATCTGCGCGACATGCTGCTGAACCTGTCGGCGGCGGGCGATCTGGAGTTCCGACAGGGGGTCAATGTCCCCACGCTGCGCGTCGCGGCGATGACGGTCGCCGGTGGCTGACGCGGCGCTGCTGGCGCGCACGACCGCGATCGCGGGGGAGGCGGCGGCGCTGGCGCTGACGCAGTTCCACGGCGACTTCGCGACATGGGAAAAGGCGCCGGGCAATCCGGTGTGCGAGGTCGATCTGGCGGTCGACCGGCTATTGCGCGACCGGCTCGAAGCGCTGCTGCCCGATGCGGGCTGGCTGTCGGAGGAGACCGCCGACGATGCGGTGCGGCTGGCGCGGCGGCGGGTGTGGATCGTCGATCCGATCGACGGCACGCGCGACTATATCCGCGGGCGCGACGGCTGGGCGGTGTCGATCGCGCTGGTCGAAGACGGACAGCCGGTGCTGGGCGTGCTCCACGCCCCGGCGCGTGGGCAGTTGTGGACCGCGACGGCGGGTGGCGGCGCGTTCTGCAACGGCGAGCGCATCGGGGTGAGCGGGCGCACCGCCTTCGACGGCAGCCGGACGCCGGTCGACGCGCTGGCGAAGATCGACCGCGATCTGGCCATGGTGGTCAAGCCCAATTCGATCGCGCTGCGCATGGCGATGGTGGCGAACGGCGAGGCGGATTTCCTCGCCACGCTGCGCTGGGGCAATGAATGGGACGTGGCGGCCAGTATCCTGCTGGCGCGGGAGGGCGGCGCGACCGTGACCGACGCCATCGGGCGCAAGCTGCGCTTCAACCAGCCGCGCCCGCAATTCTTCGGGGTGATGGCGGCGACTCCCGGCATCCACGCCGCCGCGGTCGAGCGGGTGCGCGAGCGGGCGATCGTGGCGCTCGGGCGGCGGTAGGCGTCGAGGCCGGATCGTTCGTGCCGGGCGCGGTCGAAACACGATGCACGGCACCTGCGGCACGTCCCTCGACTTCGCTCGGGACAAACGGCAGGAGATAGATTCCTCCCCTTACCGCAGCACCGTCGCGCTATCCACCAGCCGCACGTCGTGCATCTGGTTCAGATACGCCTCGTAATATCCCTTGTGCGACGCCCCGACGATCGCGAGCAGCCGCGTGCCCGGTCGCTGTGCCAGCACGTCGCGGATGTTGGCGACCATCCGCAGGTTGCGCACCTCCCAATAGCCGAGATAGCCGCGCCCGAAGCGTTCGGGCGACGGCTCCATCATCGCCGCGCCGAAGTCCGACGGGAAGACCAGCGCCTGCGTCTCCGGCGCGTTGTACGCGCGGTAGAGTGCGAGCACCCCGCCGGGCTTCGCCAGGTCGGCGGTCAGCGCGTTGTCGATCGTCCTGCGGCGCTTGCTCGCCGGATTGTCCCACGCGCGGGTGATCGCGGCCTCATATCCCTTTTCCTGCTCGGGCGGCGTCGGTGAATCGGCGCTGTGATCGTCGACCGACCACAGCCGCTCCAGCCCCAGCCGCGCGGCGAGCGGCGCGGAGATCAGTGTCGTCTCGTTGCGCTGGACGCGGCGGCGCTCCAGTTCGGTGACGAGCGGTTCGGGGAAATCGGGCGCGACACGCCGTTCGGCGATCGGCAGCCGCAGCCACTGGACCAGCGCCGACCCCGGCTCCCCGGCGGCGAGGAACAGCGCGGCGAGGCGGCGGCGCTGATCCGCCGTCGGTGCCTTGGGCCATGCCGCGAGCAGCTTCTCGGCTTCGGCAGTCGCGGCGGGTACGTCCAGCCCGGTCGCCTGCGCGCCCGCGGTGGTCGACGGGCAATAGTCGAGCGTGCCTTCGCCATAGCGCCGGGGATAGCGACGCAGCATGTCGCATTGCAGCCCCGAGAGATCCTCGGTCGCGATCGCTTCCGGTCGCCATGCCGCCAGCCGGTCGATCAGCGGTTGCAGCAGCGCCGGATCGAACCCCCTGGGCAGACCCGACAGATGCGTCGTGCCAAGCACGAGCACTTCGTTGGCGGGGCCGGGCGGCGGTCCCTTCATCCGATCGGGACGGAAGGCCGGGCGATATTCCTGCGCCGCCGCAGCGGCCCCCGCCGTCAGCAACGCGCCCGCGACGATCCCCGCCAACAGCCGTAGCACCATGTCGCTTCCCCCATCCCGTCCACTACGACTGTGTTAGTCGCATAGTACGGATCGGAGCAAGCGCGATCAGGCCGCGGGCAGTTCCGGTTGGAGCAGGCGGTGGAGATGCACCACCACATATTTCATCTCGGCATCGTCCACGGTGCGCTGCGCTGCGGCACGCCAGGCCTTTTCGGCGCTGGCATAGTCGCCGAACACGCCGACGATATCGATCGCCTTCAGGTCGGCGAAGTCGAGCGTCCGGGGATCGGTCACGCGGCCGCCGAAGACGAGGTGGAGTTTGCTCATGGTCGCTCCCGCACTGCAAAAAAGATACGCCCCGACCGCATAGCGGACGGGGCGCAGCCTTCAACCCATAAGTTGGGACGGATCGGAGTCCGTTTGAAAACTTGCCAAACGGCGAGTTTTGCTGGCGGTACCGCGAAACGCGCCCGGCGCGTTTCCTAACAGTCGATCAGCCCTTGACGGCGGCCTTGCCGCTCTCGGTCGCGGCCTGCACGACGTTGCCGATCACCGAGCGGAGCTGTTCCTTCGCACCGTCCTTGCTGGGCAGTGCGGCGGTCAGCTGCTCCTTGCCGACGTCGCGCGCGGTCGCGGCGGCGGCGGTGGCGGCGGCGGAGATGCGCTTGCCGAGCGGACCGAGCACCTTGGCTTCCTGCTGCGACTTCGGGATCAGCGCACCGGCAAGCGCGCCGAGCGCCAGGCCACCGGCGAGCACGGCGAGCGGGTTCGCCTCGATCCCGTCGGCGGCGCGCTGGGCGGCGTCATGTGCGGCGTCGCTGGTCGCGTGCGCGGCGGTCGATGCCTTCTCGCGGACCGTTCCGGCGGTGGCCGCGGCCTTTTCCTTGATCTGGTCGATGGTGGCGGTGGTGTTGGGGTCGGTCATGCTGCGGTTCCTTGTCCGGGGAGCGTCGGGGGCGGGGGAGCGGCGGGGTCGGGCCGGGGCGGGGCGGGCTGCCTGCGGAACAGCCGCGCGATCCGCTTGCGGGCGAGGATCGCGATCAGGCCGGTAGCGATGCCTGCCGCGACGGCAGGCCGTTCGCGGACGGCGGTGACGCCGTCCTCCGCCTTGCCGCGCAGGTCGTCGGCGATGCCGCCCGCTATCGTCGCGGGGGACAGGCGATGCTTCGCCTCGGCGATGCTGGCCTGCAACCTCGCCCGCTTGACGAGGACGTCGGCACGGGCGGCGGCGAGCGCGGGGGTCGTCATGCGTCGTCTCCCAACGGTGCCGTCACCTGTCTGAACTGGCCGATGGCTGCCCTGGCCAGCAGCGCGGCGACGATCAGCGCGACGACCACCACGATCAGCGTCGCCCAGCCCGGCCCGACCAGCGGGCGCAAGGCGAGGATCGCACCCACCAGCAGGGCGGTGAGCGCGGCCAGCGCGATCAGCACCGCGCCGATGCCGAGGCCCGCCGCGATTCCCGCTTGCGTGCCCCGGCTGGTCGCCACGGTTTTCCACAGCGTCACCTCGGCCTGGACATAGGCCCTGGTATCCGCGACGACGCGGCTGACGACCTGTCCGAGGCCCTCGTCCCCCATGATGCGATCAGACCCGGCTGAGCGGGTCGGTCGGGGTGGCGACGGCGGTGGTCGGCGTCGTCGTCGCAGGAGTCGTCGTTGCAGGCGTCGTGTCCACCCCCGCCTTGACGATGCGCGCCAGCACGAAGCCGAGCGCGGCGGCGGTGCCGATCGCGACCGCCGGGCTCTTGCGCACGAACGCGCGCGCATCATCCAGCAACTCGTCGACATCCTTGTCGCGCAGGCTGTCGGAGAAGCCCGAGATCGCCTGTGCCGCCGACCGGGCGTACTGGCCGTACTGCTCGCCGAGCTTCTCGTCGACGGTGCCCGCGGCGTCTTCCATCAGCTTGGAGAATTCGTCGAGCGCGCCGGTCGCCCGCGCCTTGCCCTCGTCGGCCAGACCGCGCGCCTTTTCGGTCGCCTTGGCGGACAGCTTGCCCGCCTCGTCCTTCAGCGTCTGCTTGGCGCCGCCGACGTTCGCCGCGGTCGTGTCCGCCGCGTCGTCGAAGCTGCTGCTCGCGGGCGTGAAGCCGGTGGTGGTCGTCGTCGGGGTCGCCAGATCGGCGTCGAACGCAACGGCGGTGTCGCTGGTCGTCGGGGACCCGGTGGTGCCGGCGGGCCGATTGAAGTCGGTCATAACGAATCCTTTCGTCGTTTCGCGCTCACAACCATGCGGGCGGCCCTAGGGTTCCGCTTTCGCGCACAGGAATTGCCGCAGGCGCGCACAGCCGATAGAGGGGCCGCGACATCGCCCGATCCGACCATAGAAGGAGTCGTTACGTGACCGCAATCATTCAGGTCCATGGCCGCCAGATCCTCGACAGCCGCGGCAACCCGACCGTCGAGGTCGACGTACTCCTCGAGGACGGCAGCTTCGGGCGGGCGGCGGTCCCCTCCGGCGCATCGACCGGCGCGCATGAGGCGGTCGAGAAGCGTGACGGCGACAAGTCGGTCTATCTCGGCAAGGGCGTGCTGGCGGCGGTCGAGGCGGTCAACGGCGACATCGCCGAAGCAGTGCTCGGCATGGATGCCGAGGACCAGAGCGACATCGACGCGGCGATGATCGCGCTCGACGGCACGGAGAACAAGGGGCGGCTGGGCGCGAACGCGATCCTCGGCGTCAGCCTCGCGGTGGCGAAGGCGGCGGCGGACGCGCGCGGGCTGCCGCTGTATCGCTATGTCGGCGGGGTGTCGGCGCACCTGCTGCCGGTGCCGATGATGAACATCATCAACGGCGGCGAGCATGCCGACAACCCGATCGATTTCCAGGAATTCATGGTGATGCCGGTCGGCGCCGACAGCATCGCCGAGGCGGTGCGCTGCGGCTCGGAAATCTTCCATACCTTGAAGAAGGGCCTGTCGGAAAAGGGCCTCGCCACCTCGGTCGGCGACGAGGGCGGCTTCGCGCCCGCACTCAGCAGCACGATCGACGCGCTCGACTTCATCATGGCGAGCATCGAGCGCGCCGGGTACAAGCCGGGCGAGGACGTGATGCTCGCGCTCGATTGCGCCGCGACCGAATTCTTCAAGGGCGGCCGCTACGAGATGGTGGGCGAGGGCAAATCGCTCAGCCCGCACGAGATGGCCGACTATCTGGCGGACCTCGCCGCACGCTACCCGATCCTGTCGATCGAGGACGGCATGTCGGAGGATGATTTCGAGGGCTGGAAGGCGCTGACCGACAAGATCGGCGACAAGGTGCAACTGGTCGGCGACGACCTGTTCGTCACCAACCCGAAGCGGCTGGCGATGGGCCTCGAGCAGGGCCTCGCCAACTCGCTGCTGGTGAAGGTCAACCAGATCGGCACGCTCTCCGAGACGCTGGAGGCGGTGAACCTCGCGCATCGCAACCGCTACACCGCCGTCATGTCGCACCGCTCGGGCGAGACCGAGGACGCGACGATCGCCGACCTCGCGGTCGCCACCAACTGCGGCCAGATCAAGACCGGGTCGCTGGCGCGCTCGGACCGGCTCGCCAAGTACAACCAGCTCATCCGCATCGAGGAGGAACTGGCGGGCGCGGCGCGCTATGCGGGGCGTTCGATCCTGCGCTGAGCGCGTGAGGGGCGGACTGAAAAGGTGGGGTGTCGGTGAAAACCGGCACCCCTTTTTGCGCTTCCCGGCGAACGCCTTTATCTCGCACCCCGGCGAAGGCCGGGGTCCAGTCAGGTAACGCCGGTAAGGTACGGAAAAATCAATCCAACTGGACTTCGGCCTTCGCCGGGCTGCGGACGGTTCGGGTTCGGTACGCGATCCTTGCGCAGGAAGCCCTTTTTGCCGGATCGACCGTCCGGCAGAATTCGGTATTCGATTCGGGATTGCGGACGTCCCATCGTCTTTTAGTCTCCGCGGCATGCGCATCCTTCCCTTCGCCGTCGCGGCGACGTTCGCCGGTCTTTCGACCGTCCTGCCCCCGGCGGCACATGCCGCCGATAGCTGCGCCGTGCCCGACGGCTGGGCGGAGGTCGTGCGAAGCAATCCACGCTATGTCGTCTTCGGCGAAATCCATGGTACGCAGCAATCGCCTGCGTTCGTCGGCGATCTGGCCTGCGGCCTTGCGACGCGGGGTGAACGGGTGCTGGTCGCAGTCGAGTTGGGATCGCCGTACAACGATGCTTTCCAGGCGGCCTGGCGATTGCCGCCGGTGCAATTCGTGGCGGCGTTGCTCAAGCAGGGCTGGGCCGGGCGGAGCGACGGGGTCGGCAGCGTCGCGATGCGTGACATGCTGGTCCGGCTGCATGCACTGAAAAGCGCGGGTCGCCCGATCGAGATCGTTGCGTTCAACGGTGCGCGAGATGCCGTACAACGTGCGAAGTTCGCCGACCAACCGGGGCAGGGGCCGCATGAGGCGGCACAGGCCGAAAATATCCGCACCACGGCAACCGCCGGTCGCTATGATCGGGTGCTGGTGCTGGTCGGGAACCTGCACGCGCGCAAGGAACCGGTCGAGCGTGGGGGGATCACCTTTCGTCCGATGGCGATGCAACTCGCCCCGGCAGAGCAGGTGCTGTCGCTGAACATGGCATCCGCCGGCGGATCGACATGGAGTTGCCAGATGCGGGGGGATGCGAAGTTTGAACCCGGCAAACCGATCGCCAGCGATGCGATCGAGTGCTCAGGCCATCCGGTACGACCGGATGCGACGATCGACCGTCCGCCGTTCGTGACGCTCCAGCCACTGCCGGGCAGGGTGCGCGATCCGGCCTATGACGGCAGCTTCTGGCTCGGCCCCGTCACCGCATCCCCGCCCGCCGTTCCAGCGGGCTGACGCGCGTTCAGTCGGTGTCCCCCGGATCGCGGAACAGCGCCAGCGTCACCATCGCCGCGATCGCCGCGCGGCGCTCGCCCGTCGCCTGCGGCACGATCAGGCGGCGGTTGCCCAGACCGTTGGTCTCGATCGCGCCGACCGTCTGCCCGTCGGCCCGATCGACGAAATAGCCGATCGGGGTGCCGGTGGGCGAGCGGACCCCCGCGATGCGGTGGCTCGAGCGCAGCGTCAGTTCCGTGCCGTCCAGTTCGATCGTGCCGAGGCGCGGCTCGGCGACCGTCGGCTCGACCGGCAGCAGCGCCGCGAGGTCCATGCCGCCCGCATCCCGCCCGTCGAGGCGATAGGCGCAGGCGAGCCGCAGCGGGCGCAGCACCGTGCCGCTGGTCAGGATGCCGCCGCGCACCTCCCCCTCGACCCGGCCATAGCGGCAGCGGCCCTCGATCCGCCCGCCCACCTCCGGCCCGGCGAGGTCGAACGCGATCGTGCCGGTGCGCTCGATCACCGCCGCGCTCAACTCGCCCCATGGATCGTCGCTCCATTCGCGGGTCGCGCCGATGTCGCGGCGGCGGACATGGCCCTGCGACAGGCCCAGCCGGAAGCTGCCGTTCTCCCATAGCGGGATACCGCTCAGGTCCAGCCGCTCGCCCTGTGCCGGGGCGATCGCATCGAACCCGTCCATCCGCGCCATCGTGCATCCGCCGAGCAGCAGCGCCGCCCCCAACAGCAATCCCCGCATCGCTTCCTCCCGTTCGTTATCGTCGCGCAACGATTGCCTGCCGG
Source organism: Sphingomonas silueang (assembly GCF_040049155.1). Taxonomy (NCBI): domain Bacteria; kingdom Pseudomonadati; phylum Pseudomonadota; class Alphaproteobacteria; order Sphingomonadales; family Sphingomonadaceae; genus Sphingomonas; species Sphingomonas silueang. Next base: position 76,553 of record NZ_JBDZDK010000005.1, on the reverse strand, counting down.
GGATTTCGCGGGGCTGAACGGATCAGAACAGCCGCCCGCCGTTCGGCACCGGCAGGTCCGGCGCGAACAGCACCACCGCGCCCGATTCGTCGGGAAAGCCCAGGGTCAGTACCTCCGACACGAACTTGCCGATCTGGCGCGGGGGGAAGTTGACCACCGCCGCCACCTGCCGCCCGATCAGGGCCGCGCAGTCATAATGTTCGGTAATCTGCGCGCTCGACCGTTTGATGCCGAGAACGGGGCCGAAATCGATCGACAGCTTGATCGCGGGCTTGCGTGCCTCGGGATAGGGTTCGGCGGCCAGGATCGTGCCGACGCGGATGTCGATCTTCAGGAAGGTGGCGAAGTCGGTCGGTTCGGCAAGCGTCGCGGGATCGTGGAGAAGGTGCATGTCGGCTCCGGTCGCATGGGTAGCCGCTTGCGTGACGCGCGGCGATGTCCGAGATACGCGCCCATGCCGCGTTCCTCGCCCCTTCGCCAGATGCTTGCCCGCGCCGGATGGCCCGCGCTGGTGATCCTCGTGATCGGCTTCTTCGCCTATCACGCCATATTGGGGCCCAACGGCATCCTCGCGTACCGCGACTATCAGCGCAAACTGGCGGCGCGATCGCTGCAATATGCCTGTCTCGACAAGGTGCGCGCGGAGCTGCGCAACCGCGTGGAACTGCTCGATCCGCGCCATGCCGACCCCGACATGGTCGACGAACTGGTGCGGCGAAAGCTTAATGTCGCCCACCCCGACGAGTTCATCGTCCCCATCGGCACGGAACAGGCGGCGCGCACCCGGTGCGGAATCCGCATCGATGAATGAATCCGGTACGGAATGCCGGGCGTTCGGTTGCGCGCGCGCGCAAATGCGGTCATAGGCGCGGTTCCAGACCATCCTTTCAGGAACGAGGCATCGTGGCAAAAGCACCGGCACCAGGCCGCACCAGCGAACCCGTCATTCCCAATCGCGAACGGCCGGGTGAACCCAAGCGCTACGAAGCGTCGAAGGAAGAGCTGCTGGCCTTCTACAAGGAAATGCTGCTCATCCGGCGTTTCGAGGAGAAGGCGGGGCAGCTGTACGGCCTCGGCCTGATCGGCGGGTTCTGCCACCTCTACATCGGCCAGGAAGCGGTCGCGGTCGGCCTGCAGTCCGCGCTCGAGGTCGGCAAGGATTCGGTCATCACCGGCTATCGCGACCATGGCCACATGCTCGCCTACGGCATCGATCCCAAGGTCATCATGGCCGAGCTGACCGGGCGCGAAGCGGGCATCAGCCGCGGCAAGGGCGGGTCGATGCACATGTTCTCGACCGAGCACAAGTTCTACGGCGGCCACGGCATCGTCGGCGCGCAGGTGTCGCTGGGCGCGGGCCTCGCCTTCGGGCACAAATACGCCGACGACGGCGGCGTGTGCATGGCCTATTTCGGCGACGGCGCGGCGAACCAGGGCCAGGTGTATGAATCGTTCAACATGGCCGAGCTGTGGAAGCTCCCGATCATCTTCGTGATCGAGAACAACCAGTACGCCATGGGCACCAGCGTCAACCGCGCTTCCGCCGAGGATCAGCTGTACAAGCGCGGCGAGAGCTTCCGCATCCCCGGCATCCAGGTGGACGGCATGGACGTGCTCGCCTGTCGCGGCGCCGCCGAAGAGGCGCTGGCATGGGTGCGCGCGGGCAAGGGGCCAATCATCCTCGAGATGAAGACCTATCGCTATCGCGGCCATTCGATGTCGGACCCGGCCAAGTATCGCAGCCGTGACGAGGTGCAGGCGATGCGCGACAAGTCGGACCCGATCGAGGGGCTGAAGCGCGAACTGGCCGCCGCGGGCGTCGAGGAAGCCGAGCTGAAGACGATCGAGGCCGAGATCCGCAAGGTGGTGAACGAAGCCGCCGACTTCGCCGAGAGCGCGCCCGAACCGGACGCCAAGGAACTGTACACCGACGTGCTGGTGGAGAGCTACTGAGATGCCGATCGAACTGAAGATGCCGGCGCTGTCGCCCACGATGGAAGAGGGCACGCTGGCCAAATGGCTCGTCAAGGAAGGCGACACGGTCAAGTCCGGCGACATCATGGCCGAGATCGAGACCGACAAGGCGACGATGGAGTTCGAGGCGGTCGACGAGGGCACGATCGCCCAGATCCTCGTGACCGAGGGCACCGATAACGTGAAGGTCGGCGCGGTCATCGCGATCCTCGCCGCCGAGGGCGAGGATGTCGACGCGGCGAAATCGTCGGGCGGCGGCGAGGCACGCTCGGGCGAGGCGGCGGCGCCGGCGCCGAAGGCCGAGGCGAAGAACGACGACCAGGCCCCCTCGACCCCCGAAGGCACGACGCCGCAGCACGCCGAAACCGGCGCGCGCCAGCTGTTCGACGCCGCCGACCAGGAAGGCGAGACCGCCCCGGAAATCCCCGAGGGGACCGAGATGGTCAAGACGACCGTCCGCGACGCGCTGCGCGACGCGATGGCCGAGGAAATGCGCGCCGACGACCGCGTGTTCGTGATGGGCGAGGAAGTCGCCGAATATCAGGGCGCGTACAAGGTCACGCAGGGCCTGCTCGCCGAATTCGGTCCGCGCCGCGTCATCGATACGCCGATCACCGAATATGGCTTCGCGGGCATCGGCACCGGCGCGGCGATGGGTGGCCTGCGCCCGGTGATCGAGTTCATGACGTTCAACTTCGCCATGCAGGCGATCGACCACATCATCAACTCGGCGGCCAAGACCAACTATATGTCGGGCGGGCAGATGCGCTGCCCGATCGTGTTCCGCGGTCCCAACGGCGCGGCGAGCCGCGTCGGTGCGCAGCATTCGCAGAACTACGGCCCGTGGTACGCTTCGGTCCCCGGCCTGATCGTGATCGCGCCCTATGATGCGGCGGATGCCAAGGGGCTGCTCAAGGCCGCGATCCGTTCGACCGATCCGGTCGTGTTCCTCGAGAACGAGCTGATGTACGGTCGTACGTTCGACGTGCCCAAGCTCGACGATTTCGTCCTGCCGATCGGCAAGGCGCGGATCATGAAGCCGGGCAAGGACGTGACGATCGTGTCCTATTCGATCGGCGTCGGCATCGCGCTGGAAGCCGCCGAGAAGCTGGCGGGCGAGGGCATCGACGCGGAGGTCATCGACCTGCGCACGCTGCGCCCGCTCGATACCAAGACCGTGCTCAAGTCGCTGAAGAAGACCAACCGCCTCGTGGTGGTCGAAGAGGGCTGGCCGACCTGCTCGATCGCGTCGGAAATCGCCGCCGTCGTGATGGAAGAGGGCTTCGACGACCTCGACGCACCGGTGCTGCGCGTCGCCAACGAGGACGTGCCGCTGCCCTATGCCGCCAACCTCGAAAAGCTGGCGCTGATTACCAGCGACAAGGTGATCGCGGCGGTCAAGAAGGTGACGTACAAGTAACGTCGCCGCTACGGCAGCTTGCAGACGCCCGCTCCGCCATCCCGGCGGGGCGGGCGTTGTCGGTTCAGGCGGTGTAGCGGTCGCAGGTCATCCGCTCGGACGCGGCGGGCTGCGGGTTGGTGATCCCGGCGTCCAGCTCGCGATTGTCGCGCACGATGAACGATCCGACCTGTTGCAGCTTGCGGTCGCCGAGGAAGAAGGACGCGACCAGCGGCTGATAGTCGTAGTTGATCTCGACGAAGATCACCGCCGCGGCGGGCGGGGCCATGACCGGCGCGCCGCTGCGCCCCATGCCCCGGAACGCGGTGCCGGTGCGCCCGCCGTCGCCCTCACGCCCGAAGCTGGAGTCATAGCCCGCGCCGCGCTTCAGCCCGACGCAGCGCTGCCAGTGGATCCACTGCTCGCCGTCGCGTACTTCGAGGCTGGAGATGGTGACGCGGCCGTTGGTGGTGAGGTCGAGGTCGGCGGTCTGGAGCCGCAGCCCCTGCACGATCTCGTTGATGTCGACCTCGCGCAGCTGCTGCGTCGCCATGTTGGTGTCGGCGCCGACGCGCGATGCATTGTCGGCCAGCGTCAGCGCCGCCTGGCTGAGTTGCATCTGGCGCAGGCTGAAATTGCCCAGCTCGACGGCGTACAGCCCGATCGGCAGCACGATCGGCAGGCCGAGCGCGAATTCGAGCAGCGCCAGCCCGCGCCGGTCGCGGCGCAGCGCACGCAAGGGCGCAATCATCCGCATCGCTGCACCGGCGTACCGCCGCCCTGCGCGCCGTAGGGCTGGTTCTTCAGCATCGTGCTGGCCGTGACCGACTGGTCGGCGGGGATGCCGATCATTCCGGCCAGCGGAAAGGGGCGGGGATAGGTGATGGTGATGGTATAGACGGTGATGTCGTTCGCCCCGCCCTGACCGGTCGCGCCGGGATCGCCGTCCCAGCGGCGGTTGTCGTTGACGTCGGAATAGCATTCGCCGTTGTCGCGCACGCCGTTGCGGTTGGCGTCGTCGAACGGCTCGGCGCGGATGTCGCCGAACTTGCGATAGCTCTTGCGGGTGCTGTTCCAGCGCAGGTCGTGGCCGAGCAGCCGCATCTGCTCGACGATCGCGGCGTCGAGCGCGGCGGTGGTCGTCTCCGACGAATTGCCCTCCAGCGTCGCCTTGCGCGCGGCGGCCTGCACCGCGCCGCTCAGCAGGTTGCGGGCATAGGCCTGGAAGCCGAGGTCGAACAGCCCGATCAGCAGCAGGAACAGCACCGGCGATACCAGCGCGAATTCGACCAGCGTCGCCCCGCGCCGGTCGCGCACCAGCCGCCTCATTTCGATACCCGCAGCTTGGCGATCTGCGCCGCGATATTGGCGAAGGCGGTGTTGAGTTGGTCCGCGTTCGCCGCCTGGAACGCGCGGCCCCCGCTGGAACAGGTGCGCAGCGTCTGGGTGAGCGAGGTGCCGAACGCGATGACCCAGACGGTCATCCCCTTGTTGCGGGCCGACTGGCACAGTGCGGTCAGCCGCTGTTCGGTGATGGCGTTCTGCTCGGCATCGGTCGGCAGCCCCAGCGTACGCCGCCGGTCGATCGTGGAGATGCCATAGGCGTCGTAATTCTCGCGCCGGGTCGATGTCTGCCCGTCGGTCATGAAGATGATGTGGCGGCTGATCTCGCCGCCGTTCGCCGCGCGCTGGTTGTCGGCACCGAAGATGCCGGTCGGCGACAGCAGGCGCGCCCCCCACAGGAAGCCGACGTCGTGATAGGTGAAGCCGCCGACCCGCATGTTGTCGACATAGGTCTTCAACTCGTCCCGGCTGATCGGACGCAGCCGCATCGCCGGGGACGGGCATACCGCAACGTCGCCGCCGCGGTCGCCGGTGGCGGTGACGTTCTGCGATGCGCGGACGGCGTCGATGGTCCAGCCGTTCAGCCCGGTCCGGTCGTAGATCAGCTTGGGCAGCGCCGGTTTCCACTGGGTATCGGGGTCGCCCGGCGTCGGGACCAGATCGATGTCCATGTCGCGCGCCTCGATCGGGATCGAGGGGAACAGGCTCTGCTGCACCGTCCGCCGTTCCTCGATACAGGCATTGTCGGTGGACCATTCGATCCGGCGCGGCTGGTGGTTGTTGGCGATGTTGGTCGTGAAGCTGCCGCCGCTGACGGTGGTGCCCGACCCCTTCAGCACGGTCAGGTCATAGTCGACCGGGCGATATCGCCACCAATAGGTGGTGACGGGAACGGTCGTCTGCCTGCCCTTGTTCGGGTTCGGGCGGCGACTTTCGGTGCGGGTGCGGCGATAGTCGACATAATCGTCGCGGGTGATCGTGCACCCGCCCGACTGGCTGGTGCCATAGACGGTGCCGTTGCGCACCTGCGTCACGGTGCGCGTCTGGGGATTGCCGCCGCTCCATGCCGGATCGTCGGTCGAGACGGTCGAGGTGCTGGCGGGCGCGACGCAATTCTCGGCCGCCCCGGCGGTGGTGGATGACGTGCGGCTGCCCCCCGCATCGGTCCACGCGCCATAGGTGTAGACATAGTCGTTGGTGTCGGTGGTGGTCCGCTCGCTCTCGGTCGTGCCGTCGGCGATCCGCGACTGATAGTGCCAGCGGTCGGCGATCCAGTCGGGCCGCAGCAGCATGCCGACGTTGACGTTGGCGCTATAGGGCACCGCGCCATAGCGGATGTCGGTTCCCGGCTGGCGCGCGCGGTCCATCGTGTCGTAGAAGTTGACCACCGCGGTGCGCAGCGCGGTGATCTTGTTCACCAGATCGCCGCGATTGGTTTCGGCCATCGATCCGGTGGTGTCGAGCACGAACATCACGTCGAGGTTCGGTACCTCCAGCTTCGCTTCGCAGGTGACGGTCAGCGCGACCGGCTTCATGCCGATCATCTGGGTCAGCGTCATCGGCACGGTCACGCTGGCGGTGCCCGCGACCTGGAAATCGGCGGTGCGCACCGCGACGAAACTGGGGGTGCCGGAACCCATCATCCCGGCCTGGAAATTGTTGGCGAAAAAGGCATTGGCCTGGGTCTGGGCGCGCTGGTCGAACTCGCTGCCCTTCATGAACTTGCGGCCCGCCAGCGCGCCCGCGTCGCACGCCTGTTGCAGCCGCGTCTTGACGAACATCACGCGGCCCGTGTCGATCGCCGATCCGCCGAGCGCGGTCAGCGGGATGAGCGCGATCGCCATCATCGCCAGCGTGTTGCCGCGCCGGTCGCGCGCCAGGCACATCAGCACGCCCCGTTCCCGCCGATCGTCGCCCCGTACCCCGCCGTTCCGCCGCATGCCTCGTCCACAACCCCGTTCCGCCGTACCGTGGCGGGTTTCGGGCAAGTCTGTGCACGATCGGGGTTGACGCGGCGTTAAGCCGCCCGTTGGACGAAGCGATGAGCAACGATCCCGAACGCGCGCTGGCGCTGACCTATGCCCCCGCCGGTGCGCGGCGCGACGCGCTGTCGGCGCTGCTGACGCTGGACGAGACGCTGGGCGACGTGGTGCGCACCACCACCCAGCCTGCGATCGGGCAGATCCGCCTTGCTTGGTGGCGCGATTCGCTGCGGCGGCTCGACACCGCCCCGCCGCCCGCCATGCCGGTGCTGGAGGCGGTGGCGGCGACGCTGCTGCCGCTGGGTACGACCGGCGCGGCGCTGGCGGAGATGGTCGACGGCTGGGACGTGCTGATCGAGGAGGAGGTGCTGGACGACGCTGCACTGACCCGTTTCGCGGGCCTGCGCGGCGGGCGACTGTTTGCGGTCGGCGCGCGGGTCTTGGGCGGTGACGCGCGGCACGGCGCGGCGCTGGGCAGCGGCTGGGCACTGGTCGATTTCGCCCGCTACAGCGAGGATGCGGCGGTGGGTGCGCGGGCGATGGCGCTGGGGCGCGAGCGGCTGCGCGGATCGCTCGGCGGGGTGGCGAAGCCGCTGGGGATGCTGGCGCTCGCCGCGCGGCTCGATGCCGATGGCGCACCGCATGGCGGGCCGAAGCGTGCCGCGCGGCTCGCATGGTTCGGCCTCAGCGGGCGCTGACGCTTTCGCTCGGGCATCCGCTCGCCTAGCATCGGGCGCAAAGGGGGACGGGCGATGTGGCGATTCTTGGCAGGGGCGGGCGCGGCACTGGCGCTGGCGGCGGCGGGACTGTTCTTCTTTCGCAGCGAGGCGACGCCCGAGCGCCTGCCGCCGGCGCCGCAGGCGCCCGCCGCAGCGGCGCAGACCGCCGACGAACCGTTGCCCGATGCCCCCGCCGCGACCGCGCGCAGCCGCGAACAGAAGCGCTTCGACCGCTATGACAAGGACCGCGACGGGCGGATCACCCGCGACGAATATCTGGCGGCGCGGCGTAAGGCCTATGCGAAGCTCGACACCGACGGCGACGGACGGCTGAGCTTCGACGAATGGGCGGCCAGGACGACGGGCAAGTTCGCCGCCGCCGACAAGGGCCGTGACGGTAGCCTCGACGCCGCCGAATTCGCGACGACGGCGGTGAAGCGCAAGCCGGCGAAGCGCACCAACTGTCCACCCGCGACCGTCGCCGCCGACGAAGATTGACGTTCACGTAAACGTAATGCATCCTGCTGGCCATGGTTGCACCATCCGCCGATAGCTCCGAGTGTTTTTCGATCACCGACCTGTGCGCCGAATATGGCGTCACGCCGCGCGCGCTGCGCTTCTATGAGGACGAGGGGCTGATCGCCCCCGAGCGGCGCGGCCTCGCCCGCATCTATTCGCAGCGCGACCGGGCGCGCCTCGCCTGGATATTGCGCGGCAAGCGGGTGGGGTTCAGCCTCGCCGAGATCCGCGAGATGATCGACCTGTACGACATCGGCGACGGCCGCCGGGTGCAGCGGCAGGTGACGCGGCAGAAATGCTGCGACCGGATCACGCTGCTCGAAAACCAGCGGCGCGACATCGATGCCGCCATCGCCGAACTCAGGGACTTCGTCGCGACGCTCGACGCCCTGCCACAACAAGCCGCCGCCGCGAGCGACGGCACGGAGAAGGATTGACCCGATGCCCAGCTATACCCCCCCGGTGCGCGACACCCGCTTCATCCTCGACCATGTGCTGCGCGTGGCCGATCACGGCAATCTGCCGGGCTTCGCCAATGCCACGCCCGACGTGATCGACCAGGTGCTGGAGGAGGGCGGGCGCTTCGTCGCCGAAGTGCTGTTCCCGCTCAACCAGTCGGGCGACCAGGAGGGGTGCACGCGCCATGCCGACGGCAGCGTGACGACGCCCACCGGGTTCAGGGAAGCCTATCGCCAGTTCGTCGAGAGCGGCTGGGGTACGCTCGCCGCGCCGGAACAGTTCGGCGGGCAGGGGATGCCGCATGTCGTGGCGACCGCGTTCGAGGAATATCTGATCTCCGCCAACATGGCCTTCGCCATGTATCCCGGGCTGACGCAGGGCGCGACCGCCGCGCTGCTGGCCAAGGGATCGCCGGAGCAGCAGGCGATGTATGTGCCGAAGATGGTGTCGGGCGAATGGGGCGGCACCATGAACCTGACCGAGCCGCAATGCGGCACCGACTTGGGCCTCATCAAGACGCGGGCGGTGCCGAACGACGACGGGTCGTGGGCGATCACCGGTACCAAAATCTTCATCTCGTCTGGCGAGCATGACCTGACCGACAACATCATCCACCTCGTGCTGGCCAAGACGCCGGACGCGCCGGACAATGTGAAGGGCATCTCGCTGTTCGTGGTGCCCAAGTTCCTCGTGAACAGCGACGGTTCGCTGGGGGACCGCAACGCGGTGTCGTGCGGCTCGATCGAGCACAAGATGGGCATCCACGCCAATTCGACCTGCGTGATGAACTACGACGGCGCCAAGGGCTGGCTGGTCGGCGAGGAGACGAAGGGGCTGGCCGCGATGTTCATCATGATGAACGCGGCGCGGCTGGGCGTGGGGTTGCAGGGGCTGGGCGTGGCCGAGGTCGCGTACCAGAATGCCGTGACCTATGCGGGCGACCGGCGGCAGGGGCGCGGCCTCACCGGCGCGCAGGAGCCGGGCGAGAAGGCCGACACGCTGTTCGTGCACCCCGACGTCCGGCGGATGCTGATGGAAGGCAAGGCGCTGACCGAGGGGTTGCGCGCCCTGTGCCTGTGGGGCGCGCTCCAGGTCGATCTGGCGCACATGGGCGCGGACGCGGCGACGCGCGAGTTGGCCGACGACCTGATCGGGCTGCTGACCCCGGTCATCAAGGGCTATGGCACCGACAAGGGCTATGCGATCGCGACCGATGCGCAGCAGGTGTACGGCGGGCACGGCTATATCGCCGAATGGGGCATGGAACAGTATGTCCGCGATGCCCGGATCGCGATGATCTACGAAGGCACCAACGGGGTGCAGGCGATGGACCTCGTCGGGCGCAAGCTGGCCAGGAACGGCGGGCGCGCGGTCCAGCATTTCTTCCGGATCGTCGGGGAGGAGATCGCGACGGCGAAGCAGGACGAATCGACCCGCGATTTCGCCGAACGGCTGGGCAAGGCGCTCAATGATCTTCAGGCGGCGACGATGTGGTTCGTCGCCAACGGCATGCAGAACCCGAACAACGTCGGCGCGGGCGCGCACAGCTACATGCACGTGATGGGCATCGTCACTACCGGGCTGATGTGGCTCAGGATGCTGGTCGCCGCCGAAGCGCTGGCCGCGTCGGGCGAGGGCGACCCGGCGTTCGTCGAGGGGAAGCGGGTGACGGCGCGCTTCTATGCCGAGCGCATCCTGCCCGATACCGGCGCCCTCCGCCGCAAGATCGAGGGCGGCAGCGCGGCGGTGATGGCGCTGGACCCGGCGCTGTTCGCGCGGGGGTAGGCTCGACCCGGCAAGCGTACCCCCGCGCAGGCGGGGGTACGGTTCGCTCCGGAGGTTGCGGCCTTACTTCTCGCGCTTCTTGCGGTGCACCTCGAGGTCGAGCACCGCCGAGTCCGCGCCCTCGGGCAGCAGCCCCAGCCGCCGGGCGACTTCCTGATAGGCTTCCACCTCGCCGCCGAGGTCGCGCCGGAAGCGGTCCTTGTCGAGCTTTTCGTTGGTGGCCATGTCCCACAGGCGGCAGCCGTCCGGGCTGATCTCGTCCGCGAGGATGATGCGGCTGAAGTCGTTGTCCCAGATGCGGCCGAACTCCAGCTTGAAGTCGACCAGCCGGATGCCGATGCCGGCGAACAGGCCCGAGAGGAAGTCGTTCACCCGGATCGCCATGTCGGCCATCTCGTGCAGCTCGTCCTGCGCGGCCCAGCCGAAGCACAGGATATGTTCGTCCGACACCATCGGATCGCCGAGCGCATCGTCCTTGTAATAATATTCGATGATCGTGCGGGGCAGCTGCTGCCCTTCCTCGATCCCCAGCTTCTTCGACAGCGAACCCGCCGCGACGTTGCGCACCACGACCTCGATCGGCACGATCTCGACCTGGCGGATCAGCTGCTCGCGCATGTTCAGGCGGCGGATGAAATGGGTCGGCACGCCGATGTTGCCGAGCAGGGTGAAGACATGCTCGGAAATGCGGTTGTTCAGCACCCCCTTGCCGCTGATCGTGCCCTTCTTCTGGGCGTTGAAGGCGGTCGCGTCATCCTTGAAATACTGGATCAGCGTGCCGGGTTCGGGACCCTCGTAGAGGATCTTTGCCTTGCCTTCATAGATCTGGCGGCGGCGAGCCATGCGATTTCCTTCGACGAAGTTGGCAGGGGCGGTCCCGCCGCCCGATAGAAGCCCGCCGCATAGCCGAAGGGCCGCGCGCGCGCAATCAGGCGGCGCGCGGCTGCCGCAGCCGCCACGCACGCCGGGCGCGCTGCCATGCCCACCAGCCGAGCAGCCCCAGCAGCAGCGGCGGCAGCCCCACCCCGAGCAGCGCGAGCGTGGTACCGATCGTCCAGCGGGTGGATGCGATCGTCAGGCCGGCGGCGCGGGTCAGCGGCGATGCCGGATCGAACCCGCGGATCGCGGCGCCCGAGCGATAGTCGAACACGACCGGCGTCGCGGCCAGTGCGGTGCGTTGTTTGGCCATGCCCGCCGTAGCCTGTCGTGCCGCATCGTTCGCGGCGGCGCGTTGCCGCTCCAGCTCGGCGCGGGCCTCGCGCGTCGTACCGGCGGTGCGTGCGTCGAGTTGCGTGCGGTCGGCCACGGCGGCATCGCGTGCCTGCGCCAGCTGGTCAATGCGCGCGCCAGCATCCTCGCCGGTGATCTCGGCATTCAGCAACATGCCGTCCGCCGCCTCGACCGCGCGAATCGCATCGCGACCGAAACCCCGGGCCAGATCAAGGGCGAGCGCGAACGGAAGCATCGCGTCGATCCGGTTGTCCTCGTCACGGGCGTAGCGCATGCCGGTGATGCGGCAGCGCGCCGTGCCCAGCCGCTCGCACGCCGCGGCATGCGCTTCCTGCAGCGTCGCGATCCGCGCGGCGGGCAGGCGGAAGCCGTAGCGATAGCGAAAGGCGACCCCCGGTGCGGCGGTGACGTTTACGCCGGGCGCGGCATCCTGCGGTTCCGACGCATCCGGCGCCCGCCCGCATCCCGTCGCCAGCAATGCCAGCGCACCTACCGAAGCCCGCAGCCACATTGAACGCTCCCGCCTCAATTGAGGCGTAAATGTGACCTAAATGTGGCAGGGAGGTCAAGGGGAGCGGAAGTAGAGTGCCCGGCCCACCCGCTCGACCGCGCAGCCCCATGCGTTGCTGCCCGGCGCGATCAGTTCGACATGTCCGCCCTCTACCCGGTGGAGCGTCGCCGCATCGCCTGCCGCCACCGCGGCTGCCTGATAGTCGGTGGCCATATAGGCGGGGACGATCCGGTCGCCCTCGGCATGGACCAGCGCCTGCGGCACGCCGATCGGCAGCAGTTCGGGGATCGAGGTGTCGGCGAAGCGATCCGCGCGGTCGCCGACCAGCGATGCGATCACCTCGGTCCCGCAGCCGTTGGCCGGATCGCGCTCGACCGCCGCAAGGTCCGGCAGGCCGCCGAGGCAGACGACGTGGGCGATCGGCAGCGGATCGTCGGTCACGAGCGGGCTTCCGGTCGGCAGGCGCGGTCGCGCCGCCAGCCACAGGGCGAGGTGCCCGCCCGCCGAATGGCCGATCGCGACGATCCGCGACAGGTCGATCGGTACTTCGGCCGCCGCGTCGCGGATCAGATCGGCAGCGGCGGCCACGTCGCGGAAGGTGCCCGGATAGCCCCCGCCCGCGCGATCGACTCCGCGATAGTCGATGTTCCATACCGCCATGCCCCGCCCGCGCAGGTCGGCCGCCGCCCAGTCCATCAGCCGCCGGTCCGCGATCGAACTCTGCCAGCAACCGCCATGGACCATCACCACGCCCGGCCAGCCGCCCGGCGGCGGCGGGCCTGCGGGCAGCCACAGGTCGGCCGTCTGAAGCGAATCCGGCCCATAGGGATAGGCGCGATCGGCCTGCGGGCGGGGCCGGTCGGTCAGGTCGGCCCATGTCATCGGCAGTGAAACGCTTGCGGCGGCGGACGGATCGGGCATGATCGGTGCATGGTCCATCAAGAGTGAAATAGTACCAAATGGCAGTGACAGATTTCGTATAATAAATGTGTCTTTTCCGGATAGATTTCGGTTAAGAGCCGAATCGACGATGTGCGGTCCCGGGGGGGGATGGCCGCTAAGGGGTTTGAACGTGGGTAGAATTCGGACGATCGAACGCGACGGCATCCTCGACGCGGCGGAAGCGGTAACGCTGGCAAAGGGACCGACCGGCTTGACCATCGCCGCGGTGGCCGAACAGATGGGGATCACCAACGGCGGCGTGCAATATAGCTTCCGCAGCAAGGAAGCGCTGATCGCCGCGATGTTCGAGCGCTGGCGGACCGAATATGCCGAGCGGATGGCCGGATCGATCGATACCGTGCCCAACGGCCATGCGATGACCCGCGCGCATATCGCCTATGCCAGCGACTATGACGATCGATCGCAGCGCGGCGCGCCGAGCCTGCTGGTATCGGTGCTCAATTCGCCGATGCACATGAAGCTGGTGCGCGTCTTCTATCGCGAACGGATCGATGCGATCGACGTGTCGACCCCGGAGGGCCGCTGGCTGCGGCTGGCGTTCCTGGCGATGGAAGGGGCGTTCGTCATGCGGCTGTTCGGGCTGGTCGAGTTCGGGGCGGACGAATGGGATGCGATCGTCGCCGATGTCGTGGCGCTGTGCGACGGGCAACTGCCGCAGGCATCGGCGGCAACCGACACGCGGTCACAGGCTGCCTGATCCCGGTTTGTTCCATTTCGGCGCTCGCAAGGGGGCGGGCGGCCTGCTAAGGCGGTGGCGATGGCTACCGACCTGACCGACCCCTCGACGCCGATCGGCGTGTTCGACGCACCGTTCGACAGCGCGCTGTCCGAACGCTACCTCGTCTATGCGCTGTCCACCATCACCGCCCGCTCGCTGCCCGATGTGCGCGACGGGTTGAAGCCGGTGCATCGCCGCCTGCTCTGGGCGATGCGGCTGCTGCGGCTCGATCCGGCGTCGGGCTACAAGAAATGCGCGCGCGTCGTCGGCGACGTGATCGGCAAATATCACCCCCACGGCGACCAGTCGGTCTATGACGCAATGGTCCGCCTCGCGCAGGATTTCGCGCTGCGCTACCCGCTGGTCGACGGGCAGGGCAATTTCGGCAACATCGACGGCGATAACGCCGCCGCCTATCGCTATACCGAGGCACGGCTGACGCAGGTCGCGATCGACCTGATGGCGGGCCTCGACGAGGACGCGACCGATTTCCGCGCGACCTACAACGGCGAGGAGCAGGAGCCGGAGCTGTTCCCCGGCATGTTCCCCAACCTGCTGGCCAACGGCGCCAGCGGCATCGCGGTCGGCATGGCGACCAGCGTGCCGCCGCACAATGCCGCCGAACTGCTCGACGCGGCGATCGTGCTGGTCGACCAGCCCGAGGCGGACGACGCGGCGGTGCTGGCAAAGGTGCAGGGGCCGGACTTTCCGACCGGCGGCATCGTCGCCGACAGCCCGGCGGCGATCCGCGAGGCCTATGCCAGCGGTCGCGGCGGCTTTCGCGTGCGGGCGCGTCACAGCATCGAGCGCGAGAAGGGCGGCGGGTGGCAGATCGTCGTCACGCAGATTCCGTACGGCGTGGCGAAGGGCAAGCTGATCGAACAGATCGCGGCGCTCATCAACGACAGGAAGCTGCCGATCCTGAGCGACGTGCGCGACGAATCCGATGCCGAAATCCGCATCGTGCTCGAACCGCGCAGCCGCACGGTCGATCCGCAGGTGCTGATGGACGGGCTATTCCGCCTGACCGACCTCGAATCGCGGATTCCGCTCAACCTCAACGTGCTCGACAAGGACCGCACCCCGCGGGTGATGTCGCTCCGCGCAGCGCTCAAGGCGTGGCTCGACCACCAGTTCGTGGTGCTGCGCCGCCGCAGCGAGCATCGGCTGGCGAAGATCGCCGACCGGATCGAACTGCTCGACGGCTATCTGGCGGCCTATCTCAACCTCGACCGGGTGATCGCGATCATCCGCAGCGAGGACGAGCCGAAGCCGGTATTGATCGCCGAATTCGCCCTGACCGACCGGCAGGCCGAGGCGATCCTCAACATGCGGCTGCGATCGCTGCGCAAGCTGGAGGAGATGGAAATCCGCGGCGAGCGGACCAAGCTGGAGAAAGAGCAGGCCGAACTGACCCTGCTGCTGTCCAGCGAGGCGCGCCAGCGCACCCGGATGAAG
This sequence comes from Sphingomonas silueang, assembly GCF_040049155.1. NCBI lineage: Bacteria > Pseudomonadati > Pseudomonadota > Alphaproteobacteria > Sphingomonadales > Sphingomonadaceae > Sphingomonas > Sphingomonas silueang. The sequence goes on along the minus strand of NZ_JBDZDK010000005.1, from coordinate 61,492 downwards.
CGTGACCTGACGAAGATGCGCGACCGCTACGGCCTCGACACGCCGCTCGGCGCCAGGCGGACGACGATCGAGGAAGCCGCGCCCGCACGCGAGATTCCGGCGGAGGCGATGATCGAGCGCGAACCGCTGACCGTCATTCTCTCGCGGCGGGGCTGGGTGCGGGCGTTGAAGGGTCATGTCGAGCTGGCCTCCGCCGATACCGCGAAGTTCAAGGAGGGCGACGGCCCCGCCTTCGCCTTTCACGCGCACACGACCGACAAGCTGCTGCTGGCGACCGACGGCGGGCGGTTCTTCACCATCGGCGCGGACAAGCTGCCCGGCGGGCGCGGCTTCGGCGAACCGGTGCGGGCGATGATCGATCTGGAAGGCGAGGCGCAGATCGTCGCGCTGCTCAAGGCGGCGGCATCGGACCGGCTGCTGCTGGCGGCGAGCGACGGGCGCGGCTTCATGGTGCGGGTGGCCGATGTGCTGGCCGAGACGCGCAAGGGCAAGCAGGTGATGAGCCCGCGCCCCGGTGCGCGGATGCGGGTGGTCCGCCCGGTCGCGCCGGACGACGATTATGTCGCGGCGATCGGCGACAACCGCAAGCTGGTGCTGTTCCCGTTGAGCGAACTGGCGGAGATGGCGCGGGGGCAGGGGGTGCAGTTGCAACGCTTCCGCGACGGCGGCCTGTCCGATGCCCGGACGCTGCGCTTCGCCGACGGGCTGCACTGGACGATGGGCGGCGACAGTGGTCGGACGCGGACCGAAAGCGACCTGTCGCCGTGGCGCGCGGCGCGCGGGGCGGCGGGCCGGATGCCGCCCAACGGCTTCCCCCGTGACAACCGCTTCTAGAATCCGATCCACTTGCGTGGGAGCGGGCCGGTACCGCCCCGACCCGGCGTTGCCGGATCGGACGCCGAAATAGTCGGGGTGCCGATTTAGGAGGCGTTAACCCCCGTTTGTATACGCTCGCGGCGATGGTGTTCCGTCGGCTTATCCTTCCTGCGTTCAGGGCGAAAGCCTTGCCGCCCGCCGCTGGGGAGCGGGACGATACCCCGTGTCCGCCGTCGTTGCCGACGCCGCCGCCACCCGCACTGCCCGACGATATCGAGCCGATGCTGGATCTTGCCCCGGTCGCGATGGCGATCGTGTCGCTCGGTCCGGACGGGCTGGCCTTCGACATCGTGAACCAGCCGTTCCGCGCGGCGGGGTTCGGCAGCGTCGCGGGCGAATCACCGTTGATCGGGCCGATCGGCGACCGGATCGTGGCGTTCCTGCGATCCGATGCGGAGCGGCTGACCTTCCCGCTGCGCATCGGCGATGCGATCGACAGCCGCCATTTCGACGTGCAACTGGCGCGACGGGCGGCCGCGCGCGCGATCCCGCGCTGCCTGATGACGTTGCTCGACCATACGCCGGAACACCGGACGGAGGCGAGCCTGCGCCGCGAGATGAGCACCGATTCGCTGACCGGACTGCTCAACCGCACCGGGTTCAGCGACCGGATCGAGGACCGCATCACCGACAGCAACCGCAGCGGGTTCGCCGTGCTGGCGATCAATCTCGACCGGTTCAGCCGCATCAACGCCTGCATGGGATCGCTGTCGGGCGACGAGTTGCTGATCTCGGTGGCGCGGCGGTTGCGCGGTGCATTGCGCGGGCGCGACATATTGGCGCGTACCGGCGGCGACGAGTTCGCGGTGTTGCTGTCACTAGCCAACGGGTCGGACGAGGCGCTGGAAGTCGCCAGGCGGATTCAGCAGGCGCTGGTCCAGCCGTTCCGCCTGTCGGATTTCAACATCCACATCAACTGTGCGATCGGCATCGCGCTCGGCGACGATGCACCGGATGAGACCGAGGATCTGATCCGGCACGCCCAGTTCGCGGTGAAGCGCGCGAAGAAGACCGGCCAGACCGAGGTCTATCGTCCGCACCTGTTCGACATCGTGCGCACCCAGTTCTCGATCGAAACCGAATTGCGCGATGCGGTGGAGCATCGCCAGCTTACCCTTGCGTTCCAGCCGATCTGCGATCTGTCGACGGGCAACATCAGCAGTTTCGAGGCGCTGGCGCGCTGGACGCTGCCCGACGGACGGGCCATTTCGCCGATCGACTTCATCCCGGTGGCGGAAGAGGCGGGGCTGATCGTGCCGCTCGGCCGCTGGGCGATGGACGAAGCGGCGCGGACGCTGGCGCTGTGGGATGCCCGTTCGGGCGGCGACTGCGGCGTGCGCATCGCGGTCAACCTGTCGGCGGTCCAGTTGCAGCGCGACCAGATCGAGACGATGGTGGCGGGCGTCCTGTCGCGCCATGCGCTCGGCGGGCGGCGCTTCATCCTCGAACTGACGGAAAGCGCGTTCGTGGTCGATCCCGACCGGACGCTGCACACGATGCTGGCGCTCCGGGAGCTCGGCATCAGCATCGCGATGGACGATTTCGGCACCGGTTATTCCAACCTCGCCTATCTCCAGAAGCTGCCGATCGACAAGCTGAAGATCGACCGCAGCTTCATCACCGGCATGCTGGCCGATCGCGACAAGGTGGCGATCGTGCGCGCGATTCTCAGCCTGTCGCAGGCGCTAGGGATGCGGACCATCGCCGAGGGGATCGAATCGCGCGAACTGGAACAGACGCTCGTCGCGCTCGGCTGTGCCTTCGGTCAGGGGTATTACTACTCCCGCCCGATCGACGAGGACGCGGCCTACCGCCTGCTCGTCGCCCGCAACCAGTGAGCCGCGACCTCGTCGGCGATCGCTGCCGTGCGCGCGGCGTCGGGGAAGCCCTCCGCGATCCAGCGGTCCTCGACCATCCGCAGCGCCCTGGCCACGTCCGGCCCGCGTGCCAGGCCCCGCTCGACCAGCGCGCCCCCGCCGATCGGTAGCGTCGGGCGCTCCCAGCCGGTGAGGGCAGCGGCGGCGGCGCTGTCGCCTGCCAGCAGCAACCGGTCGACCGCGCCTTCGGTGCCGAGGCGATAGCCCATTTCATGCGGCGACCCCGCAGGTCCGTCGCCCAGTGCCAGCGCGACCCGCTTGCGCTGCGCGTTCGACAGTTTCAGCCGTGCGGTCACGCCTTCGGCCTGCGCGGCGGTAAGCAGCGCCGCCAGCCGCCGGATCGCATCGGGCGCGACTCCGGCCGCCGCCTCCGCTTCGGCCAGCGCGGCGAGGCGCTCCGCCGAATCCTCGTTCACCTCCGGCAGCACCGGGCGGAAGATGCCCTGCTCCGCCATCAGCCGGACGATCGCCACCGCGCGCGGGGCGACCAGCAGCTTGAGCAGTTCGTCGGCGATCCGTTCGCGCGACAGGGCCATCAGGTCGTTGGCGCGCGCGACGCTCGCCGCGAGTCCCTCCGCATCGGGGGTGTCGCCGAAGCGGGCGAGGAAGCGGAAGAAGCGCAGGATGCGCAGGTGGTCCTCGGCGATGCGCTGCAACGGATCGCCGATGAAGCGCACCCGCCCGGCGGCCAGATCGGTCGTGCCGTCGAAATAGTCGTGCACCGCGCGGCTGCCCATGTCGGCGTAGAGCGCGTTGATCGTGAAGTCGCGGCGCGCGGCATCGGCGCGCCAGTCGTCGGTGAAGGCGACCTCGGCATGACGGCCGTCGGTCGCGACGTCGCGGCGCAGCGTCGTCACCTCGACCACGGTGCCGTCGCTGACCGCGGTGACGGTGCCATGGGCGATGCCGGTCGGGATCGCCTTGATCCCCGCCGCCTCCAGCAGCGCGACGGTCCGGTCGGGGGCATGGGTCGTCGCGACGTCGATGTCGGCGACCGGCAGGCCGAGCAGCGTGTCGCGCACCGCACCGCCGACATAGCGGGCATGACCCCCGGCGGCGTCGAGCGCCGCCGCCAGCCGGTCGAGCCCCGGACGGTCCATCCAGTCGGCGTGGGGCAGGATCAGGGCCATGTCAGTCGCTTGCTCAGGTTGACGATCATCGCCGCGGTCGCACCCCAGATGCGCCGTTCGCCGAAGACCAGTTCGTGGAAATGCCGCTCGCGCCCGCGGAACCAGCCGCTGCCGGTCGCATGGTTCGCGGTGTCGAGCAGAAAGGCGAGCGGCACCTCGAAGATCGCCCCGACCTCGCCCGGCGCGGGAACCAGCGGCAGGTCGGGCGGCACCACCGCCAGCACCGGCGTCACCGCAAAGCCGGTGACGGTGCGATAGGGGTCGAGCGTCGCGACCAGCTCGGCACGATCGGCGGGCAGCGCGATTTCCTCCCATGCCTCGCGCAGCGCGGCGGCGGGGGCGTCGGCATCGTCCGGATCGATGCTGCCGCCGGGAAAGGCGATCTGCCCGGCATGGTTGCGCAGCGTATCGGTTCGCTGGGTCAGCAACACCCCCGGCTCGGCCCGGTCGGTCACGGCGATCAGCACCGCCGCGGCGCGCGGCGCATCGACCAGCGCCTCGTCGATCAGGTCGCCCGCCAGCACCTCATCACGCGGCGGGCCGAGCCGCGCCCGCAGCGCATCGGCCAGCGTCATGCCGCCTCGAACGGAAAGAACGCCCCTTCGCTCCACAGCCCGCGCGCGCCGTCCGGCCCGGTCTCCAGCCGCTCGACCAGTTCGTAGAACACCGGTCGCGCGATCAGCGCGTCCATCCCGCCGCGTACGCGCAGATAGGGGCGCGGGGCGTCGGCGCCACCCTCGATCCGGATCGCATGGGTCGCATCCGCCACCACCGGCTCGTCGGTATTGAGGCGGAAGGCGATGCGCTGCGCCGGTCCCTCGCCCGAGAACTTCGCCTCGACCGCGACGAACGGCGCATCGTCCACCGCGATCGACAGCTTCTCGACCGGGGTGACGAGGACGTGGCTGCCGTCCTCCTCGCGGCGCAGGATGGTGGCGAACAGCCGCACCATCTCGGCCCGTGTGATCGGGCTGCCCTGGTGATGCCAGCTGCCGTCGGCGGCGATCCGCATGTCGCTGTCGCCGCAATGCGTCGGGTTCCAGCGATCGACCGGCGGCAGCTTCGCCTCGGCGGCAAGGCGTGCCACCTCGGCAAGCGAGAGACTGGCGAAATCGACGGGGGGCTGCATCGGCATGCTTCCCGTTACCTCCGGGAATCGGGGCGCGACAAGTGTTTGTTGCCGTTTCGTACCTCGATGGTCAGACGAGGGCCGTCGTGCGCGCCGCGATCATGCCCGCCGCATCCGGCACCGCGCCCCTCGCCAGCAACCGGTGCGGCTCGAACGGACCGGGCAGCCGCCAGCGCGCGGTGCGTGCCGCGCCGAAGCCGAAGCGCCGGTAATAGTCGGGATCGCCCATCAGCATCAGCGGTGCGTCCGCCCCCGCCGCCGCGATTGCGCGCTCCATCAGCCGCCGCCCGATGCCGGTGCCCTGCCTGGGCGGCGCCACCGCGACCGGCCCGACCATGACGAGCGGGACCGATCCGCCGCCGTCGGTATCCAGTTGCACCGGCCAGCACTGGATGCTGCCGACCAGTTCGCCGTCCTCGATCAGCGCGAAGCTCAGATCCGCGATCGGTTGCAGCCCGGCACGCACCCGGTACACCGTGCGCCGGCGTCGATCCGCACCGAACGCCGCGTCGAGCAGCGCTTCGAGGGCGACCGGATCGGCATGGGCCAGGGGAACGAGATCGGGCAACGGCATTCCATTCGTGCAAACGGGCAGGGGCCTGTACCGCCGATGACGCGCGACGCAAGCCTTACGCTTTGCTACCGCGCCGATATTCCCGAACGATGACAGGTGCGACGTGCGCGATTCGCTACAGCTTGAAGTCCATGACCTGGAAGTGAACGTCCTGACCGGCGTCTATTCCGAAGAGACCCATCTGCCGCAGCCGCTGCGCATCTCGATGACGGTCGATCTCGACTGTCCCGAGCATTTCGCGCCCGATACGCCGCTGTCGGCGTCGAAGAGCTATCTCGACCTGAAGCACGCCGCGACGACCGCGCTGCCGCAGGGGGTGCATTTCACCCTGATCGAAGGGGTCGCCGACCATATCGCCGACACGCTGTTCCTGTCCGACCCGCGGGTGCAGCGGGTGAAGATCCGGATCGTGAAGCTGGCCATCGCCGAGGCGGGCGAGGCGATCGGCGTCACCATGGTCCGGCACCGGCGGTGAGCCGCCGCCTCGCGCTCGTCACCGGCAGCTTCCGGCGGCTGGGCGCGGCGATCGCGCTGCGGCTGGCGCAGGCGGGGCACGACGTGGCGCTCCATGCCTCGCGCAAGGGCGATCCCGATCCGACGCTGGTGACGGCCATCGAGGCGGCGGGGGCGACCTGCGCTTGGTTCGCCGCCGATCTCGCCGATGCGGCGCAGACGGCGGCGCTGGTCCCGGCGGTCGCGGCGCGGTTCGGGCGACCGGTCGAGCTGTTGGTCAACAACGCCTCCTGCTTCCGCGCGACCGACGATGCGGTCCCGTCGCCCGAGTCGCTGGCCGCCCATTTCGCGGTGAACGCCGCCGCGCCGTTCGTGCTGGCCAGCGCGCTGGCGGCGCAGGGCGGGGCGGCGGTGGTCAACATCCTCGACCAGCGGATCGCCCACCCGCACCGCGACCAGCTCGCCTACACGCTCTCGAAACAGGCGCTGGCGGAGGCGACGCGGACGCTGGCCGCGGCACTCGCGCCGGGCGTCCGCGTCAACGGCGTGGCACCCGGACTGACGCTCGCCACCGACGAGTATGACGCGGGACAGATCGACCGGTTGCGCGCGCTAATGCCGCTCGAACGGCTGCCGACGACCGACGACGTGGCCGATGCGGTATTGTTCCTGTCCACCGCGCGCGCCAGCACGGGACAGCTGCTGTTCGTCGACGGCGGGGCGGGAATGGTGCGCTACGAACGCGACTTCGTGCACCTCGCGCGTCAGCCGGACTGAGCGCGCCGCCCGTCGTCGCACCGGCCCAGCGCTTCCCGTACGAAGCGATAATCCTCGCGCGCGGTCGTCGCATCGTCGCCGGTCGACTGGACGCTGGCATCGGGCAGCTGCTCGGGCAGGGTGCAGGCCAGCCGGTACCATGCCAGCGTGTCGCGCCGCGGCGGGCCGCCCGCCTCGTCGATGATGTCGCCCAGCGCCAGCGCCCAGCGCCGCTGCTCGCCCGGACGACGCAGCACCAGCAGCGATACCGGATCGCCGGTCGCGGTCTGCAGGAAGATCTGCGTCTCGCCCTCGCCCGGCAGCGTGCCCGGTACGTGGAAGGCGTTGCCGATGCCGGTGATCGCGGGCGGCGCGGCGGGATCGATCACCTCTCGCACCACGCCGCGCACCTGCGCGTCGAGCGCCGGGGTCCAGCCGAACCGCGCATCGGCGGTGATGAGCTGCACCTGATCGGCGCTGCCCGCGACCGGGCGGGCGAAGGCGATCACCCGCTGCTTCTTCAGACTAGGCGCACGTCCCCGCGAATCGAACGGCACGTCGACCAGAAAGCCGATTCGCGCGGGCAGCGGCCCGGCGGCGCGGACCAGCGCCCCGACATCGGCGGTGACGAAGAAACGGACATGGCCGGGTGCGAGGCCGGTCGCCTCGGCAGGCGGGATTCGCGCCGCCGACCGGATCGTCGCGTCGATGACCAGCGGTGCGTCGAGCACCAGCCGCGCGAGCCGGGCGTAACCGGGACCGCCCGAATCGGCAGCAGCTACAACGGCATCGCCGCCGGTCTGGCCGACGGCAGGGGGTGCGGCGACGGCGAAGAGAAGCGCGGCGCTGGCCGTCGCGGCGGGGATCGACCTCATGGGGGACATAGATAGGCCGCGGACCGGCGGCGTTACAGACTTATTTTCGTCATGTCGCGATTGTACGATTGTTTCGTCCGACAAAGCGTTTGCGTCGCACAAAAGGCCGCGATAGACAATCGATGTCCGGAATGCCGCGTAGCCCCGGACGTACGGTTGTGGCGCGTCGAAGTTCCGACATGCCGTGATCCAATGTACCGGGCTAGAGGAGTTTGGTTGCTGAATGGCTTACGCTGACCAAAAAGCAGGTAACGGCCGGATTGTCGCGCTGGTCCTCGTGGGGTTGCTCCACGTGTTGATCGGGTATGCGTTCATTTCCGGTCTCGCCTATAAATATGTGAAGAAGGCGGTCGAGGATACCGAGACGTTCGACGTCCAGGAACCGCCGCCCCCGCCCGAGGAGATTCCTCCGCCCCCGCCGCCGCCCGAACAGCCGCAGCCGCAGTCGCCGCCCCCGGTCGTGACTCCGCCGCCGATCGTTCGGACCCAGGCCCCGCCGCCGGTGGTGGTGCAGTCGGTGACGACCCCGCCGCCGACGTACAACCCGATCCCGGTCGCCGCGCCGCCGGCCCCGCCTGCTCCGGCTGCGCCTCCCGCGCCGCCTGCGCCGGTGATCAGCAAGGCCGCCGCGATCAAGGGAAATCCCGCGTCGTGGGTCACCAACGACGATTACCCTGCCGCCGCGATCAACTCGCAGGATCAGGGCGTCAGCGGCATCACGTTCGAAGTGAACGCGCAGGGGCGGATCGAGAACTGTCGCGTGTCGTCGAGTTCGGGCTCGGCGCTGCTGGATCGCACCGCATGCCGTCTGGTGACGTCGCGCGGCCGCTATTCGCCGGCACTCAATGCCGCGGGACAGCCGGTGCCCGGCGGAACGAAGACGCTTCGTTTCACCTGGAAGCTGCCCGAAGACCGGTAACGACCGGTAACGACCCGGCTTTCCGGTCCGTGCGACCGGGAAGGGCGGGGTCGCGATAGCTCGAAAACATCTCCTGTTGGTCATACTCTCTTAAGGAAAACCAGTCGATGCTCACCCCCATCCTCGCCGCCGGCGCGCCTGCCGGTCAGCCGAACTTCGGCTTCTTCGAGGCCCTGCAGCAGGGCGGCGCGATCGCCTTCACCACGCTCGGCATCCTCGTGATCATGTCGGTCGGCTCGTTCTACATCCTGTTCACCAAGCTGGTCGAACAGCAGAAGATCATCAACCAGGCGAAGCGCGTCCGCGCCACCTTCTGGCAGTCGAACTCGCTGCGCGAAGGCGCCGCGAAGCTCGAGAAGAACTCGGCCTATCGCCAGATCGTCGACGACGGCCTCGCCGCGCAGGAACAGCACGGCAAGCTGACCGATCCGGTCGAGGCGCATGACTGGCTGCACGGCTCGCTGGCGCGTTCGGAAGCGGCGATCAACTCGAAGCTCAACGGCGGCCTCGCCTTCCTCGCGACCGTCGGCGCGACCTCGCCGTTCGTCGGTCTGTTCGGTACCGTGGTCGGCATCTACCGCGCGCTGGTGAAGATCGGTGCCGCCGGTCAGGCCGCGATCGGCGACGTCGCCGGCCCGGTCGGTGAAGCGCTCATCATGACCGCCATCGGTCTGGTCGTCGCGGTTCCCGCGGTGCTCGCCTACAACTGGCTGCAGCGCCGCAACAAGGGCATCGCGGAAGACCTGTCGGCCTTCTCGAACGACGTGCTCGGCTTCCTCGCCTCGAACGGTGCGGTCCGCCCGGCCGTCGCTTCGGTCCGCGGCCCGGCCCCGACCGCCAAGCCGGTGACCACCGGCAGCACGACCGCCGGCCAGGCCGGTGGCGTGCCGACCGCGCCGCGCTCGTAAGAGACGACGCCGGATACCGCCGGGCGATGCGAACGCCCGCCCGGCGGTTCGACTGAGTAGAAGTGGATAGGATAGCCTCATGGCGATGAGTGTTGGCGGCGGCGGCGATGAAGCCCCCCTCTCGGACATCAATACCACGCCGCTCGTGGACGTCATGCTCGTGCTGCTGATCATCTTCCTGATCGCGGTTCCGGTCGTGGTCCAGCAGGTGAGCGGCCTCAAGCTGCCCAAGGTCGTGTTTGAGCCCACGACGACCAAGCCCGAGAACGTCTCGCTCTCGGTACAGGGTCTCGACGGCGAATGCGCGGTCTACTGGGGTCTGACCCGGGTGAAGGCGGGCGAGCTGCGCGATCGCGCGGTCAAGAAGCTGGAAGACGAAATCGCCCGGCAGGGTGGCGTCGGCAACCCGAACCTCGAACTGCCCGAAGTGCACATCCGCGGCGACGTGAACACGCCGTACCGGTGCATCGGCGGCACCATCTATACGATGCAGTCGGCCGGGTTCACCAAGGTCGGGTTCATCTCCGAACCGGACCCCAACACCACGCCGCGCGCGCGTCAATAGGAGTAGCCTGACATGGCAATGAGTGGTGGCGGTCGCGCAGACGACGAACCGATGATGGACATGAACACGACGCCGTTGATCGACGTGCTGCTCGTGCTGCTTATCATGTTCATCATCACCATCCCGATCCAGAGCCACGCGGTGAAGGTCGACCTGCCGCAGCCGGACAACCGGCCGCAGAACAACATCGACCCGCAGAAGAACAAGATCACGATCAACGCGCAGGGCGTGGTGGCGTGGAACGGGACGCCGGTCGACGAGGTGACGCTGACCCAGTATCTGGACCAGACCGTCGGCATGAACCCGCAGCCCGAACTCCATTTCCAGCCCGACGCCACGGCGCGCTATGAAGTGGTCGACGGGACGCTGGCGATCATCAAGCGGTCGAACGTCACGAAGCTCGGCTTCGTCGGCAACGAACAGTATCGCAACGACTTCTGATCGTTGCCTGACATCGGAGCGGCTTTCCGCTCCGGTTCGCATGAGGGCGGCTTCGGCCGCCCTTTTTTTGTGCCTGCACGGTACGAATGAACGCTTGTTCCCGTGTCGTGAAAGTGAAACATTGATGTCATCATGACGTAACAAACAGGAGATGACGACATGCGAATCGGAACGAAGACCCTGCTTGGCGCGGCGCTGTCCGCGGTGGTGTTCGCGGGCAGCGCACAGGCGCAGGACGCGCAATATGTCCATGCCGCGATTACCAGCGGCAAGCTGAGCCAGGCCGAACGCGATCTGGAGCGCGATACCCGCGCGGGTAGCCGCGAGCCGCAGGTTCTGCTGAATCTCGCAGCGGTCTATGCGATGACCGACCGCCCGGCGGAAGCGCGCACGCCGTATCAGCGCGTGCTCGAGGGCGAGGACGCCTCGCTGCTGCTCGCATCCCAGCAGGTCGCCAGCGCGCATGCGATCGCGCGCAAGGGGCTGGGCCGCCTCGATCGCTCGGTCGCGACGCGGATCACGGCGCGCTGACCAGTACGGCGGCGCACCGTGGTTCCGCGGTGCGCCGCGTCGTGCGGCGGCGGGTTCCCCCTTTCGAATCGACATGCAACTGCGCAGCCGCCGGAATGGCCCGCAGATCGGGAACTGCCTTTCTGTCCCGAATCCCCACCGGAGTGCGGTGGTCGTGCGCGGGGCGTCCCTTTGGAGTGCGGGGATCATGCCGGACCCTGATGCGGCGCAGATGCGAAACTGCCTCGCCGCCTGCATCGGCTGCGTAGGTACGACGTAGCGACGGCGATGCCGGATGGCCTTTCCACCGGTCATGGAAGGGTCGAACGCCGGATCAAGCGTACGTGATCGCTATCCTGCGAACGGCTTGCCCCGGATCAGCCCGAATGGATCACGCGCTGGCGGGAGCCTGTGCCGGAGTTCCGGACCGCTCAGACGCTCGACATATGGCACCGGCATGGATGAAACCGCTCGCACCGGACAAGACGGGTGCGACAGAAGGTCGCGTATGTCAGGCGCTACGCTTCGCGAGTAGGGCGGACCCAAACGGTTCAGGTCATACCGGCGGGGGCGACCGACCCGACCCGAAACGCCACGGCGAACGAGCGACACCGAACCGCGTCGAGGTCGATCCGGCTTGGCCGGCATCGGCGGCGGAAGACGGTGCGTCTTTGCCGGCGCTACCACCGGTCCGGGACCTGCGACGTCCGCCCGCCGCCGGAACTATGCCGGGTTCAGCAATCCGAAGTGCTTCTTGCCCGCCGAAAGCCGCACCGGCTTGTCCACGACGATGACCTGCGCTTCGTCGGCGATCTTCTCGCCGTCGATGCGCGCGCCGCCGCCCTTGATCAGCCGCCGCGCCTCGCCCTTCGACGCGGCGAGGCCGAGTGCGACCAGCGCGTCGACCACGGCGATGCTGCCCGAGACGGCATGGGTCGGGAGGGCGGCACCCGCAGCGCCCTCCTCGAAGGTGCGGCGTGCGGTTTCGGCGGCTTCGGCGGCAGCGGCGTCGCCACGGCACATGGCGGTGGTGGCGTCGGCGAGGATCTTCTTCGCCTCGTTGATCTCCGCGCCCTGCAAGCCTTCCAGCCGGGCGATCTCGTCCAGCGGCAGGTCGGTGAACAGCCGCAGGAAGCGCCCCACGTCGCGGTCGTCGGTGTTGCGCCAGAATTGCCAGTAATCATAGGCCGATAGCTGATCGGGGTTCAGCCACACCGCACCCGACATGGTCTTGCCCATCTTGCCGCCGTCCGCGGTGGTGATGAGCGGCGTGGTGATGCCGTACACCTCGGTCCCGTCCATCCGGCGCGCCAGTTCGATGCCGTTGACGATATTGCCCCACTGGTCCGACCCGCCCATCTGCAACCGGCAGCCCGCGCGGCGCGACAGTTCCATGAAGTCATAGGCCTGCAGGATCATATAGTTGAATTCGAGGAACGACAGCGACTGTTCGCGGTCGAGCCGCAGCTTGACCGAATCGAAGCTGAGCATCCGGTTGACCGAGAAATGCTGCCCCACGTCGCGCAGGAACGGGATATATTCGAGCACGTCGAGCCACTGCGCATTGTCGAGCATCACCGCATCGGTCGGCCCGTCGCCGAACGTCAGGAACCGCTCGAACACCGTCTTGATCGACGCGACGTTGCCGGCGATCACGTCGTCGGTCAGCAGGCGGCGGGCCTCGTCCTTGAAGCTCGGGTCGCCGATCTTGCCGGTGCCGCCGCCCATCAGGACGATCGGCTTGTGGCCGCTCTGTTGCAACCGGCGCAGCAGCATAATCTGGACGAGGCTGCCGACATGCAGCGACGGCGCGGTCGGATCGAAGCCGATATAGCCCGGCACCACCTGCCGCGCGGCGAGCGCGTCGAGCCCGGCGGCATCGGTCAGCTGGTGGATATAGCCCCGCGAGGACAGCAGGCGCAGCAGGTCGGACGTATATTCGGTCATGATGTGCCGCTTTAGCGTCGAGTGCGGGCGCAAGTCCACGCCTCTCGACAGCGGCGAAGGGGGCGATAGGGTGGCGGCGACAGACAAGGGGAAGAGATGGCCATGCTCGCGATCGGTTTGATGTCCGGCACCTCGCTCGACGGGATCGATGCCGCGCTGCTCGATACCGACGGCGAAGGGCTGGTACGCCCGCGCGGGTTCGTGGGGCTGCCGTACAGCGATGCCGATCGTGCGACGCTGGCGGCGGCGACCGAACTGGCGTTGCTGTTCGACGATCCGGGCGAACATCCGCTGATCGCGCGCGCCGAGGAACTGCTGACCCGCACCCATGCCGCGGCGGTTGCGGCATTGCTGGCGGAAACGGGTGTGTCGGCGCGGGCGGTGGATGTAATCGGCTTTCACGGCCAGACGGTGGCGCATCGCCCCGACAAGGGCTGGACGTGGCAGCTGGGCGACGGCGCGGCGCTGGCCGCCGCGACCGGCATCGATGTCGTCGCCGAGTTGCGCATCGCCGATGTCGCGGCAGGCGGGCAGGGGGCGCCGCTGCTGCCGGTCTATCACGCCGCGCTGGCGGGAGAGATGGCGCGACCGATCGCGGTGCTGAACCTGGGCGGCGTCGGCAACATCACCTTCATCGGGGGCGACGGCCTGCCGATCGCGTTCGATACCGGCCCGGCCAACGGGCTGATCGACAGCTGGGTCGAGGCCGAACTGGGCGCGCGGTTCGATGCCGACGGCGCATTGGCCGCAAGCGGGCGGGTGGACGAGGCGGTGTTGACCGCGATGCTCGACCACCCGTTCTTCGACCTTGCCCCGCCCAAGTCGCTCGACCGGCACGACTTTACCATCCAGCCCGCGCGCGGCCTGTCGGCGGCGGACGGGGCGGCGACGCTGACCGCCTTCACCGCCGCCTGCGTCGCCGAGGCGATCGACCGCTGCCCCGAGCGACCGCGGCGGCTGATCGTCGCGGGCGGCGGGCGGCGCAATCCGACGATGCTGGCGATGATCGCGGCGCGGACCGGCCTGACCCCGGAGCTGAGCGACGCGCTGGGGTGGAACGGCGACGCGCTGGAGGCGGAGGGCTTCGCCTATCTGGCGGTGCGGTCGCGCAACGGGTTGCCGATCAGCTTTCCCGGCACCACCGGCGTCGATCGCCCGCTGACGGGCGGCACGCTCTACCGTGCGCCGCGCGGCGGGCTGGCGCTGCGCGTCGTCGGGGGCTAACCCGCCCGCCATGCATACCGGACTGATTTTCGCGACGGAGGAGGCCGAACGCCAGAGCGGCGTGCTGGCGGCGACGCTGCCGTTCGGCGGCATGACGCTGATCGAATATCAGGCGCGGCTGCTGGCGAAGGCGGGCGCGGGGCAGTTGCTGGTGGTGGTGGCGCGCGTCACGCCCGCGCTGGCGGCGGCGGTCAACCGCATCGGACGGCGCGGGCTGACCGTCGATATCGTCCGATCGGCCGAGGAGGCGCTGGCGAAGGCGCACCCGCAGGCCGTCATCATCGCCCTCGCCGACGCGCTGGTGACGACCGAGGCGGTGGTATCGGGCATGGCGCGCGAGCCGGCCGATACGCTGCTGGTGACGCCGACCGGCGATACGGCGGCGGTCGAGCGGGTCGATGCCGCGCATTGCTGGGCCGGGGTCGCGACGCTCTCGATCGACCGGCTGGCGGAGGCGGCGCGGCTGCCGCGCGAATATGATTTCCAGTCGAGCCTGCTCCGCGTCGCGACCCAGGCGCGCCCGGCCCATGTCCTGCTCGCCGCCGGGGCGGTGCGATCGGGACATGGCGTCGAGCGGGACGCCGGGACGCTGGAGGTGCGCGGGCGCGACCTGCTGGCATCGCTGGCCCGTACGCGAACCGGATGGATCGATCGGTTCGTCCTCGGCCCGCTCGGGCGCCTCCTCCTGCCGTCGCTGGTCCGCCATCGCGTGCCCGATACGGCGGTCGTGGCGACGGGCGCGGCGCTGGGGCTGGGCGCGCTGGCGGCGATCCCGCTATGGAGCGCCGGGGCGGCGGCGCTGCTGTGCTGCCTGGCGCTGGTGCTGCTGTCGACCGGGGGGCTGCTCGCCCGGCTGCGCGGCGAGGACGGGCATGCGCGGGTCGCCGGGCACGGCATTGCCGCGACCGGCTTCGCGACGCTGTTCGGGGTGGCGCTGGTCCAGTCGCTGGTCGTGGAGACGGGGACCGCCGTGACGCTGGGGATCACCGCCGTCGTCGCCACCGTCGTCGCGCAGCGGGCCGCAGTGCGGGCGCTGCCGTGGGGCGCATCGGCGGCGACCGCGCCGGTCCTGTTGCTGCCGTTCGCGGCGGCAGGGCAGGTGACGGTCGGGCTCGTGCTGGTCGCGCTGCACGCCGCGGCGACGCTGGTCGCGACAATCGAAACCGCGCGGCGGGCTTAGCTTAACCTTAACCCGCCGGGTTATAAGGCCGATACAATGGCATACGACCCGGTTGATTCTTTTGGTCCGTCCTCCCTGCCCGATCGCGTGGCCGCGGCGGAGCGTGGCGGACAGCGCCGGGTGCGCGCCGTGGCCGACAGCTTCCACCTGCTCCACGAAGCGCGGATCGACGATCGGACCGCCGCCGCGCTGGATGCGGCGATGCGCGCCGCCGTCGCCGGGGTCGAGGCGACGCTCCGCGCGCAGGCCGCCCGGCTGCTGACCGCGCGCGGCGATGCGGCGGCGGCGCAGGCGGTCGCTTCCGGCCCGTCATTGTTCGACGCGGTGGTGCGCGCCGGGCTGTTCCGCGACGCGGCGCTGTTCGGCGAATTGTTCGCGCGGGTGCGGCTGGCGGCGCTGTCGGCGGCGATGCCGCTCACCCCGAACGAAAGCGGCGATCGCCCGACGATGCTGGCCCGGCTGGTGCAGGCGAGCGACCGGCTGGTGTCGGCCGCCGCCGTGGCGATGCTGGCGGCGGAGGCGCGCCGTGCCGCCCCGGCGCAGCCGCACGCCGATCTGCCGCGCGCGATGCAGGGGCGCATGGCATGGTGGGTCGCGGCGGCGCTGCGGGCGCAGGCCGATGCGGGCGTCGCCACGCTGCTCGACCTGGTGATCGGTGATGCGGTGCGGCGCGCGACCGATCGGCAGGGGGCGTCGGTCGCGCCCGAAGTCGCGGCGATGCGGCTGGCCCATGCGATCGACCCGGTGCCGGAACAACTGCCGCCCCTGCTCGAGGAAGCGATCGAGGAAGCGCATCTGCCGCTGTTCCTCGCGATCGCGGCGCGGGGCGCGGGCCTTGAATATGAGCGGATGCGCGACCTGCTGATCGACCGCGACGACAGCCGGTTGTGCGTGGTGCTGCGCGCGCTGGGGCTGGAGCGGGCAACGATCGCGCGCATCGGCTATGCGCTGTGCGCGGCGGATGCCGGGCGGGATGTCGCTGCCTTTGCCGCCGGGCTGGATGCGGTGATGGCGGTCACGCCGGAGGCGGCGACGGCGGCGCTGATGCCGATCAGCCTCGATCCCGAATATCATGTCGCGCTGCTGGCACTGGACGGCGCGCGATGACCCGATCCGGCTATGTCGCGCCGCCCGCCTTTGCGCGGGTGTCGGCCGATGGCCTGCTGCTCGACGCCGAACCGCGTCTCGCCGAGCTGAACCGTCGCGCCGGAGGAGCGCCCGGACAGCCGGTGGCGGTGCCGCAGATCGGCATGCTGGTCGCACTGGCCGGGCGGCTCGGCATCACCATTTCCCGCACGATCGTCGCCGCCGACGGCGAGGATGACCTGGAACTGACCGTCACCGCACGGCCCGACGACCTCGGCATCCGGCTGGAGGCGACCGGTTGGGATGCACGCGCGCCGTGGCAACCCTCGGGCGGCGGGGAAGCGGATTTCCTGCGCGCCGACGCCGACCTGCTGTGGACCACCGATGCCTCGCTGCACCTGACCGCCCTCACCGCCGTGACCGCGGACGCGCCGTCGATCGATCCGGCGCAGGTGCTGGGCCGACCGGTCACGCGGCTGTTCGTGCTGGACGACGACGGCGAGGGCGGCTTCGCGTTGATGGGGGCAGTGGCGGCGCAGGCGGGCTTCGACCGGCAGACGGCCAGCGTCGGCGACGATGCGGCGCGGATGCGGCTGGCGGCGGTGCCGCGGCGCGATGCCGCCGGGCGCTTCGCCGGGTTCGACGGCGCGGCGTGGCGCATCGTCGAGGAAGCCGAAGACGGCGACGGCGGGCCGGGCGACCTGTCCGACGCCTTCAGCCGCCGCATCGGGCGGGCGCTGCGCGATCCGCTGGGGCGGATCATCGCCGATGCCGACAGCATGTCCGCCGAGACGGAGGGGCCGCTGGGCGATGCCTATGCGGGCTATGCCGCCGATATCGCCGGGGCGGGGCGGCACCTCTTGGCGCTGGTCGACGATCTCGACGATCTCTCCGCGATCGAGCGTGCCGATTTCGTGGTCAGCGTCGAGGATCTCGACCTCGCCGATGTGGCGCGGCGCGCGGCCGGGCTGCTGGCGCTCAGGGCGGCGCAGGGCGATGTGCGGATCGATCGCCCGTCGCTCGACCAATCGATGGCGGCCAGCGGCGAGTTCCGCCGCGTGTTGCAGATCCTCGTCAACCTGATCGGCAATGCCGTGCGCTATTCGCCGCCGGGCGGGATGGTGTGGATCCGGCTGGAGCGCGACCGCGAATCGGCGTGCGTCATCGTCGCCGATCAGGGAAAGGGCATCGCGCCCGAGGATCAGGAACGCATCTTCGAGAAATTCGGCCGGGTCGATCCGGGCGAGCCGGGCGGCAGCGGCCTCGGCCTCTATATCGCCCGGCGGCTGGCGCGGGCGATGCGCGGCGACATCCTGGTCGACAGCGCGCCGGGCGAGGGTGCGCGCTTCGTGCTGCTGCTACCGGCGCGGTAGCCGCCGCGCGATCAGCACCAGCAGCAGTCCCAGCGCGGCGATCACCGATCCGGTGACGACCCACAGATACTGGTCGATCATGAACGAACTGGCAGGCCAGCGGATGATGCCCATCCCCTGACCCAGCCAGAACAGTCCGACGAACGCGAGGATCGCGCCCGCGATCATCAGCACCCGCCGGACGATACGCATCAGCGCTGGCCCACCGGCACATAGTCACGCTGCGCAGGCCCGGTGTAGAGCTGGCGCGGGCGACCGATCTTCTGCTCGGGGTCGGAGATCATCTCGTTCCACTGCGCGACCCAGCCGACGGTGCGGGCGAGCGCGAACAGCGCGGTGAACATGGTGGTCGGGAACCCGATCGCCGAGAGGATGACGCCCGAATAGAAATCGACGTTCGGGAACAGCTTCTTCTCGATGAAATAGTCGTCCGACAGCGCGATCTCTTCCAGCCGCAGTGCGGTCTCGAACACCGGATCGTTGACGCCGAGCGACTCGAACACCTCGCGCACGGTCTTCTGCATCACCGTCGCGCGCGGGTCGTAGTTCTTGTACACGCGGTGGCCGAAGCCCATCAGGCGGAACGGGTCGTCCTTGTTCTTGGCGCGGGCGATATACTCCGGAATCCGCTCGGGCGTGCCGATCTCGCGCAGCATGTTGAGCGCCGCCTCGTTCGCGCCGCCATGCGCCGGACCCCACAGGCAGGCGATGCCCGCCGCCATGCATGCGAACGGATTGGCGCCCGACGAACCGGCAAGCCGCACGGTCGAGGTCGAGGCGTTCTGTTCGTGGTCGGCGTGGAGGATGAAGATGCGGTCCAGCGCCTTTTCGACGACCGGGTTCACCTCATACTTCTCGGCAGGCACCCCGAAGGTCATCTTCAGGAAATTGCCGGTGTAGCTCAGCGAATTGTCCGGATACTGGAACGGCTGGCCGACGCTGTACTTATACGCCATCGCCGCGATCGTCGGCATCTTGGCGATCAGCCGGTGCGACGCGACCATCCGCTGGTGCGGATCGGTGATGTCGGTCGAATCATGGTAGAAGGCCGACAGCGCGCCGACGACGCCGCACATGATCGCCATCGGGTGCGCATCGCGGCGGAACCCGCGATAGAAGGTCGCGAGCTGTTCGTGCAGCATCGTGTGGCGGCTGATCGTATGGGTGAAATTGCCGAGCTCGTCGCCGGAGGGCAGTTCGCCGTTCAGCAGCAGATAGGCGACCTCCATGAAGCTCGACTGTTCGGCCAGCTGCCCGATCGGATAGCCGCGGTGGAGCAGCACGCCTTCGTCGCCGTCGATATAGGTCAGCGCCGAATCGCAGCTGGCGGTCGAGGTGAAGCCGGGGTCGTAGGTGAAGGTGCCGGTCTGGGCATAGAGCTTGCGGATATCGATGACGTCCGGCCCGATCGTGCCCGATCGAACCGCGAATTCGACGTCCTTGCCCGCAACCTGCAATTTCGCGTTATCGGCCATCTGGCGTCTCCTGTCTCGGTTATGCGGCCGGTGCGGCCATCTGGTCTTTGATGCGGCCCAGGCTCTCGTCGCGGCCCAGCAGGGCCAGCACGTCGAAGATGCCCGGAGAGGTGCGCGAACCCGTCAGCGCGGCGCGAAGCGGTTGCGCGGCGGCACCCAGCTTCAACCCCGCCGCCTCCGCCACTTCGCGTACCGCAGCTTCGATCGTCTCCGTATCCCATGCTGCGAGTGCGTCAAGCTTGGCGTGCAACTGCGCCAAGGTCGCGCGCGCTTCCGGCGTCAGCAGCGCGGTCGCGCCGTCGTCCATCGGGAGGGGGCGGGTGCGGAAGAAGAAGGCGGCGTTGGCGGCCAGTTCGTTCAGATCGGCGGCGCGGACCTTGAGCACCGGCATGGCGCGGTGCAGCAGGTCGCGGTCGATTCCGTCCGGCAGTCGTGCGGCGACCAGATCGGTCAGGCGGGCATCGTCCGCCTCGCGGATATAATGGCCGTTGAGGTTCAGCAGCTTCTTGGTGTCGAAACGCGACGGTGAACGCCCGACGCCCGACAGGTCGAACACCTCGGTCGCGCGTTCGCGGCTGATGATCTCCTCGTCGCCATGACCCCAGCCGAGCCGCAGCAGATAGTTGTTCAGCGCCTCGGGCAGCACGCCCAGTTCGTCGCGATACGCCTCCACGCCCAGCGCGCCGTGCCGTTTCGACAGCTTGGCCCCGTCCGTGCCGTGGATCAGCGGCACATGGGCATAGACGGGATCGCCCCAGCCACCCTCGACCGCATCCATCGCGCGGATCAGCGCCAGCTGGCGGAAGGCGTTGTTGAGATGGTCGTCGCCGCGGATGACATGGGTCACGCCCATGTCATGGTCGTCGACGACCACCGCCAGCATATAGGTCGGTGTGCCGTCCGAGCGCAGCAGGACGAAATCGTCCAGTTCGGCGTTCGCCACGGTCACGTCGCCCTGTACCTGATCGGGGATCGTGACCGAGCCTTCCTTCGGCGCCTTCAGCCGGACGACGAACGGCGCGCCCGCCGGAGCATCGTCGGGCGAGCGGTCGCGCCAGCGCCCGTCGTAGCGGATCGGGCGGCCCGCGGCACGCTGTTCGTCGCGCAGCGCGGCCAGTTCCTCCGGAGTCGCATAGCAGCGATAGGCATGGCCGGCGGCCAGCAGCTGGTGCGCGACGGCGGCGTGGCGGTCGGCACGGGCGAACTGGAACACGGCATCGCCGTCCCAGTCGAGGCCGAGCCAGCGCATGCCGTCGAGGATCGCGTCGATTGCGGGCTGGGTCGAGCGCGCGCGATCGGTATCCTCGATCCGCAGCAGGAACCGTCCGCCATGGCGGCGGGCATAGAGCCAGTTGAACAGCGCGGTGCGCGCTCCCCCGATATGGAGGAAGCCGGTCGGCGACGGCGCGAAACGGGTGACGACTTGCGCCGTGGAATTGGTTGCGCCCAAGCGCGGATGCTCCCAGACTTCGGGTGGAACGATGATGGCCGGATCAGCCGCGAGCGCCTCTAGCATGGCCCCCCGCCTGCTTCAAACCTCGGGAGCCCCCGCCGGGTTCCTGGAGGCGATCGAACGTCGGCTGGAGGCGGAGCGCAGCCAGTTGCCGCTGTGGATTCCGGTGGCGCTGGGGGCGGGGATCGCGGCGTGGTTCCTGCTGCCGGATGCGGCGGCATGGGCGGGATTTCTGGCGCTGGCGGCGGCGGTGGCGCTGATCGGCGCGGCCTTGCCGGGCGGCACGCGGCTGGGGCGGGTGATCGGCTGGGCGGGGGTGCTGGCGATGCTCGGCTGCGTACTGGTGTGGTGGCGGGCGGAGCGGGCCGCCGCACCGGTGCTGGCGCGGCCGGTGGTGGCGGCGTTCGCGGCGCGGGTGGTCGGCGTCGAGCCGCAACCAGCGCGGGAAGCGGTGCGGCTGACCCTGGCGCCGGTTCGCGATCCGGACTGCCGTACCCCGGCGGAGGCCGGGGTCCAGCAACGGCACCGCTGCGTAACGTCCCCAACCTCCCCCGACTGGACCCCGGCCTCCGCCGGGGTACGAGCGCCGCCTTCGGAGGAGGGCGCGCCCCGGCCCCGTGCCGCGTTGCCGTCGCTCGTCCGGCTCAATGTGGCGCAGGGCGACCTGCCCGACGGCATCTTCCCCGGCGCGGTCATTTCCCTGCGCGCGCGGCTGATGCCGCCGCCCGATGCGGCGGTGCCGGGCGCCTATGACTTCCGCCGGGTCGCGTGGTTTCAGGGGATCGGCGCGACCGGACGCGGGTTCGCGCCGATCGCAGTCGTGACGCCGGGCGATGCCGGAAACGCCGGACTGCGCGCGCGCCTGACGGCGCATATCCAGTCGCGCGTCGGGAGCAGCGCGGGCGGGATCGCCGCCGCCTTCGTCACCGGGGATCGCGGCGCGATCGCGGAAGGCGATGCGGAGGCGATGCGGCGATCGGGCCTCGCGCACCTGCTGTCGATCAGCGGGCTGCATGTCACCGCCGTGGTCGTCGGCACGATGGCGATCGTCCTGAAGCTGCTGGCGCTGGCGCCGTGGATCGCGCTCCGGGTGCGGCTGCCGGTGGTGGCGGCAGGGGCGGGGGCGTGCGCGGCGGTCGGCTATACCTGGCTGTCGGGGGCGGACGTGCCGACGGTGCGGTCGTGCATCGCGGCGCTGCTGGTGCTCGTCGCGCTATCGCTGGGGCGCGAGGCGATCACGCTGCGGATGATCGCGACCGGCGCGACGCTGGTGCTGCTGATCCTGCCCGAATTGCTGGCGGGACCCAGCTTCCAGTTGAGTTTCGCCGCCGTCACCGCGATCGTCGCGCTGCACGAACATCCCCGCATCGCGCGCCTGTTCGCGCGGCGCGACGAGCCCGGATGGCGCAAGGCCGCACGCAGCCTCGCCTCGCTGCTGCTGACCGGGGTGGCGGTGGAGGCGGCGCTGATGCCGATCGGGCTGTATCATTTCCACAAGGCCGGGCTGTACGGCGCGCTGGCCAATATCGTCGCCATTCCGCTGACCACCTTCGTCACCATGCCGCTGGAGGCGCTGGCGCTGGCGCTCGACATGGTGGGGCTGGGTGCGCCCGCATGGTGGCTGGCGGAGCGGTCGTTGTGGCTGCTGCTGTGGATCGCGCGCAGCGTCGCGGCGGCCCCCGGATCAGTCGCGGCGCTGCCCGCCATGCCCGACGGCGCGTTCGCGGCGATGGTCCTGGGCGGGTTGTGGATCGCGCTGTGGCGTACGCGCATGCGGCGCTGGGGGCTGCTCCCGTTCGCGATCGGCCTGGGCTGGGCGCTGGCGACGCCCGCGCCCGACCTGCTCGTCACCGGCGACGGGCGGCATCTGGCGCTGCGCACGGCGGACGGCGGCATGGCGATCCTGCGCGACCGGGCGGGCGACTATGTCCGCGCGACGCTGGGCGAGGGCGGCGGCGTGGACGGCGAACTGCCGCCGCTGTCCGAACAGCCGGGCGTCGCGTGCAGCCCCGACCTGTGCATCGCGACGCGGACGGCGGGCGGCAGGCGCTGGACCATCCTCGCCACGCGCAGCGGCCATACGGTGCCGTGGGGCCAGCTGGTCGCCGCCTGCGCCCGCGCCGACATCGCGGTCAGCGACCGACGGCTGCCCAGGGGGTGCGTGCCGCGCTGGCTGAAGCTCGACCGGGCGATGCTGGCGCGCACCGGGGGCGTCGCGATCACGCTGGCAAACGGGCGGGTGCGGACGGTGCGCGGCGGGGGGCGGCATCCGTGGGAGGCCGCGGGCGGTCGCTGAGCCGGCGCTACAGCCTCGGCAGCGTCACCCCGCGTTGCCCCATATATTTGCCCGCGCGGTCGGCATAGCTGGTGCCGCACGGACGGTCGCCCTTCAGGAACAGGAACTGGCACGCGCCCTCGTTGGCATAGATCTTGGCGGGAAGGGGCGTGGTGTTGGAGAATTCCAGCGTCACATGCCCCTCCCACTCGGGCTCCAGCGGGGTGACGTTCACGATGATGCCGCAGCGGGCATAGGTCGACTTGCCGAGGCAGATGACCAGCACGTCGCGCGGCACGCGGAAATATTCGACCGTGCGGGCCAGCGCGAAGCTGTTGGGCGGGATGATGCACACGTCGGTCTTGCGATCGACGAAGCTGTTGGGGGCGAAGTCCTTAGGGTCGACCACCGCCGAATCGACGTTGGTGAAAATCTTGAACTCGTCCGACACCCGCGCGTCATAGCCGTAGGACGACAGGCCGTAGCTGATGCAGCCGTCGCGCCGCTGCGATTCGACGAACGGCTCGATCATGCCGGTCGCCAGTGCCTGTTCGCGGATCCAGTGGTCCGACAAGATGCTCATGCGTGTCCCCCGATGCCCAGATTGGCCGGTCCGAACGCATGCGGCAGCAGCTCGGACAGGCGATGCGTTTCGATCTCCCCGCCGCCGAGGCCGGAGCAGAACACGGCAAGGTCGCGCCCGCCGATCTGCGCCGCTTCGTTGAGTACCTGACGGCAGCGGCCGCAGGGGCGGATCGGATCGGTGTCGCGTTCGCCCATCCGGCCGCCGACGATCCCGACCGCGACGATCTGCCCCAGTCGCCCCGATGCGCTCGCGCTGGCGGTCGCGACCGTCTCGGCGCACAGCGACAGGCCGTAGCTGGCGTTCTCGAAATTCGCGCCGGTCACGACCGATCCGTCGGTCAGCAGCAGCGCGGCCCCCACCGCGAAGCGCGAATAGGGGGCGTGGGCATGGGAAGCGGCGGCGCGGGCGGCCTCGATCAGGGCGGCGGAATCGATCATCGGGCAGCGACACTCCAGGCAACGGGACCGGCGACGCCGTCGATGCGCCGCACGGTGCTCGCCTGCCACAGCCGCCACGGTCGCGCCAGATAATCGGGCGCGAGGAAGGCGCGCTCGGCCCATAGCGGGCGGACGATCGCCGCGCTCACCCGGTATTCGGCCTCGAACGCGGGCGAGATGCGCAGCAGCATCGGTCGCCCGTCATGATATTCCGCCGGACCCAGGAAGCCGCGGATCGCGGTGAGCACCTGCGCCCGCGTCGGTCGCGCCGCGCAATCGGGCGTGAAGTCGAGCGCCAGCGCTGCGGGCAGCGCATCCGCCTCGCGCGGGACGGTGGTCAGATAGGCGGTGAGTTGATCGGCGGTCGGCTCGCACAGCGAGAAACGGTGCAGCGCGCCGTGACGCAGCCCGGCGGCATGCGCGCCGTTCCAGTTGTTCTCGAACGCCGGATCGCGGGCGATGCCGTCCGATGCGGTGACGAAGGCGAAGTCCGCCCCTTGTGCCCGCACCATCGCCCAGTCGATCGCGCCGTCGCGCGCGGCCACGCTCAAGCCCTGCACCGGATAGTCGGCGACCGAAGGCTGCCAGCCGGGCACGACCCCGCGCCACGCGGCAAGGCCGCCCAGCGCCAGCACCGCCAGCGCAGCGATGATCCAGCGGGGCCGCATCATCCCTTGATATGCAGCACGCAGATGAGGGTGAACAGCCGCCGGGCGGTGTCAAAATCGATCTCGACCTTGCCTTCCAGCCGTTCCTTCAGCGCCTCTGCGGCATCGTTGTGGATGCCCCGCCGCGCCATGTCGATCGTCTCGATCTCGTGCGGGGTCGCCTGGCGGATGGCTTTGTAATAGCTGTCGCAGATCGCGAAATAGTCGCGGATGGGGCGGCGCAGGCGGGCCATGCCGAGCACCAGCGTCTCGACCGGGCTGCCGTCCTCGCGCGCGATGTCGATCGCGAGGCGTCCCTCCGGCACCGACAGCGCGATGCGATACGGCCCGGCATAGCCGTCCGGCGTCGGGCGGGCGGGCGCGAAGTGATTGGATTCGAGCAGGTCGAAGATCGCGATGCGACGCTCCTGCTCGATATCGGCGCTGCGCCACAATATGGTGCGCTCGTCGAGGGTCACGTCGATGATCCGGGGATCGGCCATGGCATCCTCTTGCCGCTCCGCAGCCCCACGTCCACCGCAAAATCATTGTCGGCGAGGCCAAGGTCTGGGAAAAGGGGCGATGGCCACTGTTCACAGCATCGCCGGGGGCAATCCCCCCGCACCGCCGCGCGTACCCCATAACGTCGATGCCGAAGCCGCGCTGCTCGGCGCGATGCTGATCGACAACGGCCTTGCCGACGACATGGTCGAGCGGCTGGACGGCGAGCATTTCTACGATCCCGCCCATGCCCGCATCTTCGAGCGCATCCGCGACGTGCGCCGCACCGGGATGATCGCCAGCCCCGTGACGCTCAAGCCCATGTTCGACGGCGACGAGCTGCTCGCGGCGCGCGGCGGCCCGCAATATCTGGTCGAGATCACCGGATCGAACGCCAGCCTGCTCGGCGCGCGGCAGTTCGCGCAGCAGATCTACGACCTGGCGCAGCTGCGCGCGCTCATCACGGTCGGGCGGACGCTGGTGGAGAATGCCACCGACACCTCGACCGAGGTGGACCCCAAGAAGCAGATCGAGGCAGCGGAAGAGGCGCTGTTCAAGGTCGCGGCGGAGGGCAATTCGTCCAACGCGGTCAAGTCGTTCGCGCAGGCGACGACGATGGCGGTGCGCATGGCCGAACGCGCGATGAATTCGGGCGGCGGGCTGTCGGGCGTCACCACCGGGCTCGATTCGGTCAACGGGCGCATCGGCGGCATGCACCACAGCGACCTCATCATCCTTGCCGGGCGTCCGGGCATGGGCAAGACCTCGCTCGCGACCAACATCGCGTTCAACGCGGCGCAGCGCTACATGGACGACCAGCGCGCGGGGATGGAGAAGGGCAAGTCGGTCGGCGCGAAGGTCGCGTTCTTCAGCCTCGAAATGTCGGCCGACCAGCTGGCCACCCGCATCCTCGCCGAACAGGCGGCGATCAGTTCCGAATCGCTGCGCATGGGCAAGATCCGCAAGGAGGATTTCACCCGCCTCGCCAACGCCGCCGCCGATCTGGAGCAGCTGCCGCTGTATATCGACGATACCGCTGGCCTCTCCATCTCCGGCCTGCATACCCGGGTGCGCCGCCTGCACCGCAAGCTGGACGGCGAGCTGGGGCTGGTGGTGGTCGATTACCTCCAGCTGTTGCAGGGGTCGGGCAAGGGATCGGACAACCGCGTGCAGGAAATCTCGGAGATTTCGCGGGGGCTGAAGACGCTGGCCAAGGACATCGGCGTGCCGGTGGTGGCGCTGTCGCAGCTGAGCCGTGCGGTCGAGCAGCGCGAGGACAAGCGCCCGCAGCTGTCCGACCTGCGCGAATCGGGGTCGATCGAGCAGGACGCCGACATGGTGTGGTTCGTCTATCGCGAGGATTATTACGTCGCGGCCAAGGAGCCCAAGCGCCCGCGCGACGGCGACGATGCCAAGATCTTCGAGGATCACGCCAAATGGGCGATGGACATGGAGCGGGTCTATGGCCTTGCCGAGCTGATCATCGCCAAGCAGCGCCACGGCGCGACCGGCAAGGTGACGCTGAAGTTCGAGCCGTCGATCACCAAGTTCAGCGACTATGCCGGCGCAGGGTTCAGCGGGCTGGACGAGTAGCGGCGGCGCGAAACTTTACAAACTTTACACTCATGGCGTTGGTTCGCGCCGTTGGAAGCGCGGCGGCGGGCCGGACAGTCGCGGCCCGGCGCGAAGCATGACAGGGAAGGGGCGTGTAGGAAAGCGTCAGAGCGGGCGGCACATGGGGGAGTTGCGCGCTTCCGCCCACTTCGCGCAGGAACCGGCGCGCCCGTTCGTTCAGATGCCGTCGCCGCATGTCGTTCCCCCTGTGGCCGGGGGATCGCACGGCTGCCGGGCGTCTGCCGAGTCCCCTCGCGCGGGCGGTCAGCGGTCGCCGGGCGGGCGCAGGCCGAGCAGCGTGAGCAGCATCCCGGCCAGCGCCTCGGTGTCGTCGGCGGGCAGCCGTACCGCATCCGCCTCGACCGGCTCGAACCCGTGGTTGACGCCGAGGTTGGTCAGCGGGGTGAGCGTCACCCGGTCGCCGTCGCCCTCGAGATCGACCCGGCGGGCGTCGCGCATGAAGGTCTTGAAATTCTTGACCGCCGCCGCGTCCTGGAACGGGATGAACTGCCGCCGTGCCTGTTCGGGGGCGGGGTCGGGGACGGCGGCGGTCGATGCCGCCAGCGCGTCGGCGATGGCGGTGGCGAGGATCGGCTTCTTGACCGACTTGCCGAACCAGCGCGGGGCGTGCGCCAGCGTATCGCCGCCGATGGTGGGCGACACGGGCGCGACGATCAGGCGACCGTTGGTGAAATAGGCGACGGCGGACTGCATCGCGCGGCTGTGCGCCGGTTCGCGCGGACTGGCAAGCGCGAGCAAACTCGCCTCCGGCATCGGCAGGGCCGGGCAGGGTATGATCCGGGGAGGGGCGATCCGCTCCCTAGCGGGCCGACCCATCCCCGGCCGCCCTTCCTGCAAGGATTTCTCTGCGAAAGTTTAAGGTCAAGCCTTGATCCTGCCGTACCCCCGCGCAGGCGGGGGGCAAGAGCCAGGTAGAACAACGGCTTGCGTCCGTGACTCTTGGACCCCCGCCTGCGCGGGGGTACGGAAAAGGACTTTGGCGGAGGAATCCTTGCCCGGGGAGGGGAGGAATTCTGCGCGTCAGAAGCTCGGCAGGTTCGGATCGCCGTCGAGGATCGGCTTGTGGATGCCGCATTCGACCTTTTCCCAGCCCGCCCAGCGGCCCGAGCGCGGGTCTTCGCCGGGCTTCACCCGGTTGGTGCAGGGCGCGCAGCCGATCGAGGGGAAGCCCTGTTCGACCAGCGGGTGGCGCGGCAGGTCGTGGGCCGCGAAATAGGCGTCGATGTCCGCCGGGGTCCAGGTGACGAGCGGGTTGACCTTCAGCCGCCCCGCCGCATCCGCCGTATCCAGCTCGAACCGGGGGAGCGCGGTGCGCGTCGCCGACTGGAACGCCTTGCGCCCGGTGAAGCTGGCGTCGAACCCGGTCAGCGCGCGCGCCAGCGGCTCGACCTTGCGAATGTCGCAGCAGCCGTCGGGGTCGTAGGACCAGCGCAGCCCGCTCTGGTCATTGCGCGCCAGCAGGTCGGGGTCGGGATACAGGTTGCGGAAATCGGTGAGGCCGAGGCGTTCGACCAGCCGGTCGCGATAGGCGAGCGTTTCGGGGAAATGCTTGCCCGTTTCGAGGAACAGCACCGGCACCGATCGGTCGATCGATGCGATCAGGTGGAGCAGCACCGCCGATTCCGCGCCGAACGACGATACCGCCGCGACCGCGCCCAGCAGGCGTTCGGTCAGGATCGCGCGCAGCATGTCGCCGGTGTCGGCACCCTCGAACCGATCGTTCAGTCGATCGACATCGGCGGGGGTGAAGCGCGGGGCGGTATCGATCCGGTCGCGGATACGAATGTCGGCGTCAGCCATGGCGGCGTTTCCATACCGGCACATGGCTATCCGCCGCCGCCTGATAGACGTGATCGTAGCGGGTCAGCGCGCGTTCCAGCGCGGCGGGATCGATCGGCTGGGCGGGGGCGAAGCTGTCGAAGCCGCAGCGGCGCATCAGCGGCACCTGATCGACCAGCACGTCGCCCTCGGCGCGAAGTTCGCCGGTATAACCCGATTCGCGCAGGATGCGCGCGACCGAATAGCCCCGCCCGTCGCGGAACTTGGGGAAGCTGACCTCGATCAGCGACAGCCGGTCGAGGTGCGGCAGCAGCGCGCGGGCATCGTCGCCCGCCTCGATCCGCACGGCGGTAGCGTTCGACTGGCCGAGGAAGGCGTCGAGGGTGACGGCGGGTTCGTCATGCCCCGCATCGTCGCGGAAGCGCAGCGCCTCAACCATAGATGGCCTCCTTGAACGGTTCCATGCCGATGCGGCGATAGGTGTCGACGAAGCGCTCGCCCTGCGTGCGTTCCGCCAGATAGCGGTCGGTGACGCGCTCGATCGCATCGACCACGCCGTCCTCGGAGAAGCCGGGGCCGGTGATCTTGCCGAGGCTCACGTCCTGCGCGCCCGATCCGCCGAGGAGGAGCTGGTAATTCTCGGTCCCCTTACGGTCGACGCCGAGGATGCCGATGTGCCCGGCATGGTGGTGGCCGCAGGCGTTGATGCAGCCGCTGATCTTGAGCTTCAGTTCGCCGAGGTCACGCTGGCGCACCGGATCGGCGAAGCGGTCGGCGATCTTCTGCGCCAGTGGGATCGAGCGCGCATTGGCGAGGCTGCAATAATCGAGGCCGGGGCAGGCGATGATGTCGGTGATGAGGTCGAGGTTCGCCTCCGCCAGCCCGATTTCGACCAGCCGGTCGTAGACGGGGCGCAGGTCGCGCGAGCGGACGTGCGGCAGGACGATGTTCTGCGCATGGGTCACGCGCAGTTCGGCGAAGCTGTATGCCTCGGCCAGATCGGCCATCGCATCGATCTGGTCCGCCGAGGCATCGCCGGGGATGCCGCCCGCCGGCTTCAGGCTGATGGTGACGATCGTGTAGCCGCTACGCTTGTGGGCGTGGGTGTTCTGGTCGAGCCAGGCGGCGAAGCCGGCGTCGCTGCGGTCCACGGCTGCGTCGGCGGACGTGTCGGCGAAGGCCGGGTCGGCGAAGAAGGCGGCGATGCGGTCGAACTCGGCCTGCGGCGGGTCGATCCCCAGCGTCTTGATATGCGCGAATTCCTGCGTGACCTCGGCACGATATTGCTCGACGCCGATCTCGTGGATCAGGATCTTGATCCGCGCCTTGTACATGTTGTCGCGGCGGCCGTAGCGGTTGTAGACCCGCAGGCAGGCTTCGAGATAGCTCATCAGGTCGCTAAGCGGCACGAAGTCGGCGACCAGCGGCGCGATCATCGGGGTGCGGCCCATGCCGCCGCCGACATAGACCTGCGCGCCCGCAACGCCGTCCTGCGAGGTGATGCGCAGGCCGATGTCGTGGAGCCGCATCGCCGCGCGGTCCTCGTCCGCCGCGATCACGGCGATCTTGAACTTGCGCGGCAGGTAGCTGAATTCGGGGTGGAAGGTGCTCCACTGGCGCAGCAGCTCGGCCCAGGGGCGCGGGTCGGTCAGCTCGTCGGCGGCGGCGCCGGCGAACTGGTCCGAGGAGATGTTGCGGATGCAGTTGCCGCTGGTCTGGATGGCATGCATCTCGACCTTCGCCAGCTGTTCGAGGATGTCGGGCGTGTCGGCCAGCTTGATCCAGTTGAACTGGAGATTCTGCCGCGTGGTGAAATGGCCGTAGCCGCGATCATAGGTGCGGGCGATGTCGGCCAGCACGCGCATCTGCGTGGACGACAGCGTGCCATAGGGGATGGCGACGCGCAGCATATAGGCGTGCAGCTGGAGATACAGGCCGTTCATCAGCCGGAGCGGCTTGAACTGGTCCTCGGTCAGATGGCCCGACAGGCGGCGTTCCACTTGATCGCGGAACTCCGCGACCCGGGCATCGACGATCGACTGGTCATAGGTGTCGTACTGGTACAATTCTCGATCCTCCCCGGCACGGGGAGGGGGACCGTCGCGCAAGCGATGGTGGAGGGGGTTCTCCACCGGCGTTGCGCTTTAGGGTACCCCCCTCCACCAGCCTGCGGCTGGTCCCCCTCCCCGTGACCGGGGAGGAGCTTGGTTAGATGACCCACGCCCCCGCATCGGGATCGGCGGGCTTCAGCGTCAGGTCCGCGCGGACCGTCGGGCCGAGCGCGCGGATGCGGTCCTTGATATGCGCGGGGCGGGGGCCGTCGGGGGTCGCCACCGCATCGATCACATAGGGCACGTTGACGCGGCGGGCGGCTTCCTCGGCCAGCGCGATCGCCTCGCCGTCCTCGCCCACGTCCACCGCATCCTCGACATGGCGCGACCAGTCGTGGCCGGTCCACCACGTCACGTCGCCGGTGGGCAGGTCGTTGCCGGTCAGCAGCTTCATGCCATCGCCTCCGCCGCCTTCGCCCACTTGCCGAGCTTGTCCTCGGCATCGGCGAGTTGCACCACTTCGCCGACCACGATTACCGCCGGGCTCGCCACCTTCTCGCGTGCGACCATCGGCCCCAGATCGGCCAGCAACGTGCGCAGCGCCCGTGCGTCGGCATAGGTGCCGCGCTCCAGCACCGCGACGGGCATGTCGGGGGCGACGCCGTCGGCCATCAGCTTGTCGGCGATCGCCTCCGCCGTCGCGACGCCCATGTAGATCACCAGCGTCCGCCCCTGTCCGGCAAGGCCCGACCAGTCCTGTTCGGACAGCCCCTTGCATTGGCCCGCGACGAAGCTGACCGCCGACGACCAGTCGCGGTGGGTGAGCGGCAGCATCGCCCCCGCCGCGCAGCCGAGCGCCGCCGACACGCCGGGGATGACTTCCACCGGCAGGCCCGCCGCGCGCACCGCCTCCACCTCCTCGCCGCCGCGGCCGAAGATGAACGGGTCGCCGCCCTTCAGCCGGACGACGATCGCGCCGGTCTTCACATGCGCGACGATCAGCGCGTTGATCGCCTCCTGCGGCAGGGTGTGGCGCGCGCGCTGCTTGGCGACCGAGATGCGCTGCGCGGTCGCGGGTGCATGGTCGAGCACGCGCGGGTCGATCAGCCCGTCGTGGACGACGACATCGGCGGACCGCAGCGCCTCGACGGCGCGGACGGTGAGCAGGCCGGGATCGCCCGGACCTGCGCCGACGAGGATGACGCGCCCGCGCGCGGTCGGATCGAGGAGACTTGCCATGGGAGCGTAGATGCGGGGCGGGCGCTCCCCACGCAACCGACGCTTGCTTGGGGGAAGGGTAGGGATTCTTTGCCGAGGCTCGTCATCCCGGCCTGCGCCGGAAGGACGGGTGTCGGTGGTCGGGATCAGCCGATCGCCGCCATGGCCCTCGCCTGCGCCGACACCAGCGCCAGCGTGGAGGCGTCGGTGTCGAACACGCCGTACCAGCCCTGCGGTTCGTGCGGCGGATCGCCCATGTACTGGAGGTCGCCGGGGTGGAAGCGCCAGTCGGCGTGCCTGGTCCGCGCCTCGCCGTTCCATGCCCAGAAGTTGGTGCCCGCGGTCGGCCCGCCGCTCTGCGCGTCGGTGAGCGCCAACCGGTGGAGCAGGCGGTAGAAACGGTCCTTGTAGACGATGCTCGCCTGCGGATCGTTGCTGCCGCCGTCGCGGGGATAGCCGAATTCCTCGATCACCATCGGCTTGTTCAGATCGCGCGCGATGGCGATGTGGCGGCGGACATAGTCCTCGACCAGCGTCTCGCCCTTCGCATAGGTGCCGGGCAGGTCGTTCTGGTCGACCCACGTCCAGTTGTTCGGCCAGACATGGACCGTCAGATAGTCGATCGCATCCGAACGGTGCGCCGCGATCGTGATATCGGCCTGTTCGAGGCTGCCCTTCAGCCCCTCGCTGCCGGTCGAGACGAGGTGGTTGCCGTCGAGCGACTTGATGAGCCGGGCGGTGCCGTCGATCCAGGCGTAGAATTCGGGCAGCCTGGCATGCGCCGGATCGCCCGCCGGACGCGGTTCGTTGCACAGCTGCCACGCCATGATCGTGGGGTCCTTCGCATAGGCGACGCCGGTCACGCGGTTGGTCCGCGTCACGACCGCGCGGACATAGGCGTGGTAGAGCGCGATCGCCCGTGCGTTGCCATAGAAGCGCGCGTTCGCGTTGGGGAATTCGGGCCACGGATGCGCGGGGTCGCCCATGTCGATCCACGGTTCGCCGACATAGCTGAGATAGGTCATCAGCCCGCCCGACCATTCCCAGAAATTGGTGAGGCACAGCACCGCCGTCATGCCCCGCCGTGCGATCTCCGCCATCGCCCAGTCGAGGCCGGTCAGCATCGTCTCGTTATAGTCGGTCCCCGCCGTGCGGAAGCCGGGCCTGATCGAGTTCTTCAGCGGCCCTTCCTCCGCCGATGCCATGATGCGCAGGTTGGTGACGCCCGCCGCCTGCAACCGGTCGAGCTCGCGCGAGAGACGGGCGCGGTCGCCATAGGGCGCATCGGCACCCAGCCATGCGGCATACCAGAGATTGGCACCCGCAAAGCGATAGGGCCGGTCGCCTTGCATCAGCCGCATGCCTTCGCGCCGGATGAACGGCTTCGCAGCGGCCGGCGCAGGCGGCGTCTGCCCGGTCGCGGCGCATCCCGCCAGCACCAACCCACCCGCAAGGACGGAACGACGATCGACCACGGCATCTTCTCCCTATTTGTTTTTCTTATTTCCTTTTTATCGTATGGGAGGAGCCAGACAAGCTCATTCGTTGCGCAGGCCGATGCCGATCGAGGCGCGCGCCTGTTCGGCCTCCGCCGAGACGACCGGATAGGCGCAATAGTCGGCGGCGTAATAGGCCGAGGGGCGATGGTTGCCCGACCAGCCGATCCCGCCGAACGGCGCGGCGGACGACGCGCCGTTGGTCGGGCGGTTCCAGTTGACGATACCGGCGCGGATATTGGCCCAGAAGCCGTCGTACAGCTTGGGATCGTTCGAGATCAGCGCGGCGGAGAGGCCGTAGCGGGTGTGGTTCGCCTCGGCGATGGCGTCCTCGAAGCTGTCGCTGCGGAATACCTGCAACAACGGCCCGAACAGCTCGACATCGCTGCGCGCGTCGGTGTCGGACATGTCGAGGATGCCGGGGGTGAGGAACGGCCGCCCCTCGACCGGGCGGCGCAGGTAGCGCAGCGGACGCCCGCCGCGGGTGCAGAGCGACAGGAAGCTCTCGGTCAGCTGGTCGGCGGCTTCGTTGTCGATCACCGGGCCCATGAACGGCGCGGGGTCGGCGTGCGGCTCGCCGATGATGAGCCGGTCGGTCAGCCGGGTGATCTCCGCCAGCAGCGGCTCGGCAAGGCGGCGCTCGACGATCAGGCGACGCGCGGCGGTACAACGCTGCCCGGCGGAGGTGAACGCCGACTGCACCACCAGCACCGCGGCGGAATAGAGGTCGCTCGCGCCCCACACCACGATCGGGTTGTTGCCGCCCATCTCGAGCGCGAGGATCTTCTCCGGTGTCTCGGCGAACTGGCGGTTGAGCGCGATGCCGGTGCGCGCCGATCCGGTGAAGAGCAGCCCATCGATATCGGGATGCCCGGCGAGCGCGCGCCCCGCGTCCGCCGCGCCGATCAGCAGGCGGACGCAATCCTCCGGCACGCCCGCCGCGCGGTAGCAGTCGATCAGGAACGCGCCGCTGGCCGGGGTCTTTTCGGACGGCTTGAACACCACCGCATTGCCCGCGAGCAGCGCGGGGACGATATGGCCGTTGGGCAGGTGCGCGGGGAAGTTGTACGGCCCCAGCACCGCCAGCACGCCGTGCGGCTTGTGGCGCAGCGCCATGCGCGTGTTGATCGGCGAATCGAGCCGCCGCTGGCTGGTGCGTTCGCCATAGGCGGTGATCGATATCTCGACCTTGGCGATCACCGTCTCGACCTCGGTCCGCGCTTCCCACAGCGGCTTGCCGGTTTCGCGGGCGATCACGTCGGCAAAGGCCTCGGACCGCTGGCGCACGACATTGGCGAAGCGGCGCAGCGTTTCGATGCGATAGGCGAGCGGGCGCGAGGCCCAGCCTGCCCATCCGGCGCGGGCGGCGGCGACCTCGGCATCGGCGTCGCCGATCGCGCCCTGCCACAGGGTCGCGCCGGTCGCGGGTTCGGTCGAGACGAGTTCGGCCATGGGCGGTCATCTACTCCTGCAGTTTTTGCGCGTTCTTGGACCAGAAGCGGGACGGATGCCAGATCGGGGCATGGGGGTTACGATCCCGTTGCCGACGGGGCGTTGCTCGCCTTGTCGGGATTTGCCTGCGAAAGTCCTTTTCCGTACCCCCGCGCAGGCGGGGGTCCAGGAGTCCCGGATGCAAGCCGTTGTTTTACTTGGCGCTGGACCCCCGCCTGCGCGGGAGTACGGCAGGCTCAAGGGCTGGCCTGGGGCTTTCGCAGCGAAATCCTTGTCAGGGAGGGGGGAAGGTCACTCCAGCGCTTCGCCCATCCGGCGGATCGCGGCGAGCTTCGCCTCGAACGGCCCCCAGTCGTCGGTGTCGGCGATCGGCGACCAGATCGCCTCGACCTCGTCGATCAGCATCGAACAGGGGCGCGGGTCGGACCAATAGGGGTGGCTGCGATCCTTGCGCGGGCGATAGTCGGACAGGCGGGCGCGCACCTCCTCGAACGGGGTCCATTCCTCACCTTCGGGCAGCCAGCCGCCGAATGCCGCGTGGAAGAAATCGTCGAGCGGCATTTTCGACGCGACCAGCGCCCGGACCGTCGCGTCGTGGAGCGGGCCGTCGTCGTCGGCCCCGCGCGGCACGACGCCCATCCGCCACAGCAGGGCCTCCGCCGCCGCCGCGCGGAAGCGATCGGGGAAGGTCTCCAGCACCGCGATCAGCGGTTCGGCGGGCGCGACCGTGCGTAGCGCCACCGCCAGCTGCATCGCGTTCCAGTGCATCGCATCGGGCTGGCGACCATAGGCGTAGAGGCCCTGATGGTCAAAATAGGCGGCGGTGAACCCGGCGTCCCAGTCGCGCGCGAAGCGCCACGGGCCATAGTCGAAGCTCTCGCCGGTCAGGTTGATATTGTCGGTATTGAGCACGCCGTGGACGAAGCCCGCCGCCATGAACCGCGCGGCGAGGGTGGCGATGCGCCCGACCGCTTCGTCGAACAGCTCGACCGCCGGCTCGGCGCCCGGCGTGCGGTGGTAGAGGCGGGTGAGGACATATTCGACCAGCCGGTGCATGGCGTCCGCATCGCGTTCATAGGCCAGCCGCTGGAAGGTGCCGATGCGGACATGGCTGTGGTTGAGACGCACCAGCACCGCCGAGCGCGTCGGGCTGGGTTCGTCGCCGCGCACCAGTTCCTCGCCGGTTTCGACCAGCGAGAAGCTGCGCGAGGTGGGGACGCCCAGCGCCTCCAGCATCTCGGTCGCCAGCACTTCGCGCACGCCGCCCTTCAACGTCAGTCGCCCGTCGCCGAAGCGGCTCCAGGGCGTCTGCCCCGATCCCTTGGTGCCGAGGTCGAGCAGCCGGTCGTCGCCGTCGGTCAGTTGCGCGAACAGGAAGCCGCGCCCGTCGCCGATCTCGGGGTTGTACGACTGGAACTGGTGGCCGTGGTAGCGCAGCGCGAGCGGGTGGGGGAGGTTGCCGGGGAGGGGCACGAAGCGGGCGAAATGGTCGAGCCACTGCGCGTCGGTGAGGGGGAGGGAAGTGTCCTCATCCGCTTCCGTACCCCCGCGCAGGCGGGGGGCCAGGGTATCGATCGCTGCCGTTCGTTCTGCCTGGCCCTGGACCCCCGCCTGCGCGGAGGTACACTCGGTCGGTAGCGCCGGCACGATACCCACTTGCGACGCCGCGCGATCGTTGCGGAAGCGCAGGACGTGCTGCGGAAATGCCGCCGCCTCGACCGGATCGTAGAAGCGCTCGCCAAGTCCGAGAATATCGGTGCGGGGGCGGTAGCGGGCGGGTTGCGGGAAATCGGCCATGCGGCGATATGGGGGGCGATGGCGCCCAACGACAAGCAACGCTGCACCGATGGCTATTGGTGGTCGAACGACGGCCTCCGCCTCCATTACCGCGACTATGCCGGGCGCGCCGACCGGCCCGCGATCCTGTGTCTCCACGGGCTGACGCGCAACGCGCGCGACTGGGAGGATGTGGCCGAGCGGCTGGCGGGCGAATGGCGGCTGATCGTGCCCGAGATGCGCGGACGCGGCGAGAGCGGCTATGCCCGCGATCCGATGACCTATGTGCCGCTGGTCTATCTCCAGGATGTCGAGGCGCTGCTGAACCATCTCGACCTCAAACAGGTGGTCGCGTTCGGCACCTCGCTCGGCGGCATATTGACGATGCTGCTGGCGGCGACCGACCGCGACCGGATCGCCGCCGCGCTGCTGAACGACGTGGGGCCGGAACTGGACCCGGCGGGCCTCGGGCGCATCCGCGGCTATGTCGGCAAGCAGGTGAGCCACCCGACGTGGATGCATGCGGCACGGGCGATGGCGGAGGGCAACGGCGACGCCTATCCCGGCTACGGCGTGCACGAGTGGCTGCACATGGCCAAGCGACTCCACCGGCTGACCTCCAACGGGCGCATCCAGCTCGATTACGACATGAAGATCGCCGAGCCGTTCCGCGTGCCGGGCAACGAGGCGGGGCCGGACATGTGGCGCGCGTACGAGGCGCTGGCGGGCAAGCCGGTGGCGATCGTGCGCGGCGGCCTGTCCGACATATTGCCCGCGGCCGTGGCCGAGGCGATGGCGACGCGGATCGACGGCGCGGATCTGACCGTCGTGCCCGACACCGGCCATGCGCCCACGCTGACCGAGCCGG
The DNA here is from genome assembly GCF_040049155.1 of Sphingomonas silueang. Lineage (NCBI taxonomy): Bacteria > Pseudomonadati > Pseudomonadota > Alphaproteobacteria > Sphingomonadales > Sphingomonadaceae > Sphingomonas > Sphingomonas silueang. The sequence continues at coordinate 24,020 of NZ_JBDZDK010000005.1, read as the reverse complement.
ACGCGATCGGGGCGATCGACCGGCTGCTGGCGCGGGTGGCGCGGGCATGAGCGCGCCGGTCCGCATCCTCCACCTCCATTCGTCCTTCGCCTATGGCGGCAAGGAGGCGCGCGCGATCCGGCTGATGCATGCGTGGGGCGACCGGGCGGTGCACATGATCGTGTCCGGCGTGCCCGAGCGGACCGAGGCGCGCGCCGCGATCGGCAGGCACATCCGATACGAGATCGCGCAGAACCCGCCGCCGCTGACCGGCAAGCCCTCGGTCGCGCGCTACGAGGCGATCGCCGCCTGTATGCGCCGGTTCGATCTGGTGCTGACCTATAACTGGGGCGCGATCGACGGGGTGATGGCGCGGCGCGTGTTCCCCAGGGGCACGCCGCCGGTGGTGCATCACGAGGACGGCTTCAACGAGGACGAGGCGCACCGGCTGAACCCGGTGCGCAACATGTACCGGCGGATGGCGCTGGGCGCGGCGCATGCGCTGGTGGTGCCGTCCGGGCGGTTGCTCGGCGTCGCGCGGGGGGCGTGGAAACAGCCCGAGGCGCGGCTCCACCTGATCGGCAACGGCGTGCCGGTGGAGAAATATGCGCGCGGGGTAGCCGCCGACGCCATCCCCGGATTCCGCCGCAGGCCGGGCGAGATCGTGATCGGCGCGGTGGTGGGGCTGCGCGCGGTCAAGGACCTGCCGCTGCTGGTCCGCGCGGTCGGCGGCATCGCGGTCAAGGTGCGGCTGGTGATCGTCGGCGACGGCCCCGAGCGGCAGGCGATCGAGGACGCCGCCGAGGCGATGGGCATCGACGACCGGGTGCACCTGCCCGGCTTCCTGCCCGAGCCGTGGCGCTACATGGGGCTGTTCGACATCTTCGCCCTCTCGTCGCAGAGCGAGCAGCAGCCGATCTCGGTCATGGAGGCGATGGCGGCGGGGCTGCCGGTGGTCGCGCCGCCGCTCGGCGACATCCCGAAGATGGTCGCGGAGGAGAACCGGCCCTATATGGGCGTCGACCGGCACGAGGTGCACCTGCGCGACCGGTTGCAGGCGCTGGCCACCGACGCCGAGGCCCGCCGCCGCGTGGGCGAGGCGAACCAGGCGAAGGCGCGCGCGGAATATGACGAGGCGGCGATGATCGCACAGTACAAGGCGTTGTATGAGGGGGCGATCGGGCGGCCGGGGGCGTTGGGGTAGGGTTGTGTTTGTCGATCGATGCCCGGTACGGCCAGACTTTCGCGGTTGCTGACAGCCTTGCTGTAAACCTCAAGCTAAAGCCGGACGAGGGGCGGCGGGTCCGGACAAGCATGGCGAGCAGTTCGGCGACAACCGCCGGGTGGTGTGCGACCGGCAATCTTGACGCATGCGGCGTTCGGGCTAGTCTGATCCCGAACGGGGGGATCATGAGAGTTCTGATATCTGTTGTCGCCGCGGCGACGCTGTCGGCGTGTGTGCCGCCCACGGCGGGGAACGATGCAGCGGCCGATGCCGCATCCGATAACCTTGAAATGATGGCGGACAACCTCGAAGCGGTCGCCGCTGCCATGGAAGCCGACGCGACGGCGGCGGGGAGAACCGGTTCCGCCAGCGGATGGTCCTATTCCGAGGATGTCGACAAGATGCGGGGTGGCAAGAACAAGGTCGCGAGCGTGTCGGCGACCGAGCCTATCCACCTTCCCTTTCCCTATGGCGAAAGCACGCCGACGCTCAATATCCGGCGGGACACCAAATTCGGGTTCGACATATATGTGTCCGCCAACGGTCAGTTCCTGTGCCGGTCCTACGATGATGACAGTATCGCGGTGAAGTTCGACGACGGGCCGGTGCGGGACTGGCGATGCGCCGAGGCCGACGGCGGATCGTCCGACATCGTGTTCGTACTTCAGGCGCAAAAATTCCTTTCGGAAATCAAGAAGGCGCGCGAAGTGACGATCGAGGCGCCGATGTACGAGGCCGGTCGCCAGCAGATGACGTTCAAGGTCGCCGGTCTGAAGTGGTAGGCGGTGCCCCAACCGTTGGTGGACGGCTTCCCGGCGACAACGCAGCCCGACCGCATCGGGAAGGCCCGTCATGCCTGCGTCGCCCGTCACGCAATTTGCTCGCCATCGCGCATTCCAGCCACTAATGACGGCCGGATACAGCGGCGCGCGTTGCGCAGCCGCCCCGAGAAGTTCCGCCGGAGGTATCGTGTTCAAAGGTCTGTCGCCCATCGTCTATAACGGCCGCGAAGTCTGGCCGCTGATCGAAGGGGGCAAGGGCGTCGCCGCCACCAACCACGCATCCGCGGGCGCATGGGCGGCGGCGGGCGGCATCGGTACCGTCTCGGCGGTCAACGCCGACAGCTACGACCCCGACGGCAGGATCATCCCGCAGGTGTACAAGGCGCTCACCCGCCGCGAACGCCATGAGGAACTGATCGAATATGCGATCGAGGGCGCGGTGCAGCAGGTGCGGCGCGCATGGGAGATCGCGGGCGGCAAGGGTGCGATCAACATCAACGTGCTCTGGGAAATGGGCGGGGCGCAGCGCATCCTGCACGGCGTGCTGGAGCGGACGCGCGGCCTCGTCTCCGGCGTCACCTGCGGCGCGGGCATGCCGTACAAGCTGTCGGAGATCACCGCGTCCTACGGCGTCAGCTATCTGCCGATCGTGTCGTCGGGCCGCGCCTTCCGCGCGCTGTGGAAGCGCGCCTATTCCAAGGCGTCGGAATGGCTTGCCGCCGTGGTCTATGAGGACCCGTGGCTCGCCGGAGGCCACAACGGCCTGTCGAACGCCGAGGACCCGCTTGCGCCCCAGGACCCCTATCCCCGCGTGAAGGCGCTGCGCGAGACGATGCGCGAGGGCGGCATTTCCGACGACGTGCCGATCGTGATGGCGGGCGGCGTGTGGTACCTGCGCGACTGGAACGACTGGATCGACAATCCCGAGCTGGGCAAGATCGCGTTCCAGTTCGGCACCCGTCCGCTGCTCACGCAGGAAAGCCCGATCCCCGACGGCTGGAAGCAGAAGCTGATGGAGATCGAGGAAGGCGATGTGCTGCTGCACCGCTTCTCGCCGACCGGTTTCTATTCCTCGGCCGTCCGCAACCCGTTCCTGCGCGCGCTGGAGGCGCGGTCGGACCGGCAGATCGCCTTTTCCAAGCAGGAAGCGGGCGACCATGTGTTCCAGCTCGACGTGGGCGTGAAGGGCAAGAATTTCTGGGTGACGCAGGGCGACCTGCTGCGCGCACGCGAATGGTATGGGCAGGGGTTCACCGACGCGCTCAAGACGCCGGACAATACGCTGGTGTTCGTGACACCGGAGGAGAAGGGCGAGATCCGCAAGGACCAGGCCGACTGCATGGGCTGCCTGTCGCAGTGCAGCTTCTCGAGCTGGGCCGACAGCGAGACGAACTCGACCGGGCGGCTGGCCGATCCGCGCAGCTTCTGCATCCAGAAGACGCTGCAGGACATCGCGCACGGCGGCGATACCGATCGCAACCTGATGTTCGCGGGCCATGCCGCCTATAACTTCAAGCGCGATCCCTTCTATTCCAACGGCTTCGTGCCGAGCGTGAAGCAGCTGGTCGACCGCATCCTGACCGGCGACTGACCCCGATGCCGTCGTCGCTGTCGCCGGATCATGTCGCGGCGCTGGCGGCGGTCGCGCGGATGCTGGCGGAGGCGCAGGGGCCGTGGTGGGTGATTGCCGGGGCGGCGGTGGCGCTGCACGGCGCGCCGGTCGAGGTCGACGATATCGACATTCTGTTCAGCGCGAGCGATACCGCGCTGGTCAGCAGCCTCCCCGCAATGTGCCGCAACTATGGTGCTGGCACGACGCTGTTCCGTTCGGGGTTCTATGCCGCTTCGACGATCGGGACGGTCCGCGTCGAATGGATGGCGGACTTCGAGGTGTCCATCGGTACGGGCTGGCACCCGGTCCTGCCCCGATCGCGCGAACCGGCCCACATCGGCGAAGCGACGGTCTTCGTACCCGACCGAGGCGAATTGATCGCCATGCTCGCCAGTTTCGGCCGACCAAAGGATCACGACCGGATCGCGCTGCTGACTATGTGACCGGGACGCTCATGCGCCCCGGCCCCTGTCGATCAATCGTCGGCGACGGTGCCGACCACCGCGCCGCCGACGCCGCCGACCGCCGCGCCCTTTTCGACACTGCCGCCGGTGGCCGCCGCGATACCGGCACCGCCCGCCGCGCCGATGCCTGCGCCGCGCAGCGTCGAACAGGCCGCCAGCGACGAACCGGCGGCAAGGGCGAGTGCGATAGTTGCAAGCTTCTTCATGGGGTTACCTCCTGTTACGCGGGATGCCCCAAGGAATGTATTGCATCGCAGCAGGTTCCGAACCGTCGCTTGGGCAATGGAAAGAAACATTGCAGCCGAGGTTCAGCCTCGCCAGACTAGGCTGCGATGATGAAGTGTGCCTTGATCGTCCGCCACGTCCCCTATGAAGGTTGCGCCGGATACCGCGCGCCGATCGAGGCGGCGGGCTATGCGCTCGACCGGATCGACGTGACCGATCCGGCCTTCGCCACCGCCGATCTGACCGCGCCCGACCTGTTGATCGTGATGGGCGGGCCGATGGGGGTGTACGACACCGCCGAGCATCCGTGGATCCCCGGCGAGATCGCCGCGCTGCGGCGGCGGCTGGCGGCGGATCGCCCGACGCTCGGCATCTGCCTCGGCGCGCAGATGATGGCGGCGGCGCTCGGCGCGGCAGTCTACAAGGGGCCGTCGTGCGAGATCGGCTTCGCGCCGGTCGACCTGACGCCGGACGTCGCCTCGCCCCTGGCGCATGTCGCGGGGGTGCCGGTGCTGCACTGGCACGGCGATACCTTCGACCTGCCCGAGGGGACCGAGCTGCTGGCGACGACTCCGGCCTATCGCCAGGGGTTCCGGCGGGGCGCCAACCTGCTGGCGCTGCAATTCCATGCCGAGATGGGCGAGGATGCGCGCTTCACCGCGTGGCTCGACTATCTCGACTGCCCGGTGCGGCGGGACGAACTGACCGGGCAATATGCCCGGTTCGGCCCGGCGGCGGTGCGCGCGGGACAGGCGATGATCGCGCAGTGGCTGGCGGGGATCGATGCAGGCGCGCCGCGCACGGCGGCAGCGCGGCAGGCGGACTATATCCCGTCGAGCACCTGATCGGGCGGGCGGTGGCCGTCCGCCCAGACGCGGATGTTGGTGATGACCTTCTCGCCCATCGCGATGCGCCCTTCGAGCGTGGCCGATCCCATGTGCGGCGTCATCACCACATTGGGCAGCGCCAGCAGCCGGGGATCGATCCGCGGTTCGTGCGCCCAGACGTCGAGCCCCGCGCCCGCCAGTCGTCCGCCCTCCAGCGCATCGACCAGCGCCTCCTCGTCGAGGATGCCGCCGCGCGAGGCGTTGATGACATAGACGTGGGCCCGCAGCAGCGCGATGCGGCGCGCGTCGATCAGATTCTCGCTGTCGGCGTTGCGCGGGGTGTGGATCGTCAGCAGGTCGATCGCGCCCAGCATCGCGTCGAGGTCGCCGTGCCACGTCGCGCCCAGTTCCGCCTCGACGACGGCGGGCAGGCGGCGGCGGTTGTGGTAATGGATCGACAGGCCGAACGCGCGGGCGCGGCGGGCCACCGCCTGGCCGATGCGGCCCATGCCGATGATGCCCAGCGCCTTGCCGCCGATGCGGTGGCCGAGCATCCCGCCGGGGCTCCACCCCTTCCACTCGCCCGAGCGCACCAGCTTCTCACCCTCCGCGAGGCGGCGGGGCACGGCGAGGATCAGCGCCATGACCATGTCGGCGGTATCCTCGGTCAGGACGCCCGGCGTGTTGGTGACGGGGATGCGCCGCGCGCGCGCCGCCTTCAGGTCGATATGGTTCACGCCCGCGCCGTAATTGGCGATGAGCCGCAGCCGATCGGGCGCGGCGGCGATCAGCGCGCCGTCGACCGAATCGGTGACGGCGGGCACCAGCACGTCGCAATCCGCCATCGCCGCGGCGAGTTCGGCTTGCGAAAAAGGATGATCGTCGGGATTGAGCACCGCATCGAACAGCGTGGTCATGCGTTCTTCTACCGCTTGCGGTAGCCGGCGCGTCACATGCACGCGCGGACGACGGGGCGGGGGCGTTGTGGCGACCATCGCCACGGCTTGGCGGGAAGCGGCAGCGGCGTCAACGCCCTGCGGCGTTCGGGACAGGGAAGATTGGGAAGCGAATGATGCGACAGGGCCGATGGCTGGGGATTGCGGCCGTGGCGGCGGTTTTGCTGGCGAGCGGCGTCGCCGATGCGCAGCGGCGCAAGACCCCCTATTACGCATCGATCGCCGCGGGCGAGGCGCGGATGCGCAGCGGCCCCGGCAAGAATTATCCGACGCAATGGGTCTATCGCCGGGCCGACCTGCCGATCAAGGTGATCGACATCTATCAGGACTGGCGGCGGGTGGAGGACCCGGACGGCACGCGCGGCTGGTTCCAGGTCGGCCTGCTCAGCGACCGGCGCACCGCCTATGTGCCGGGCGAGACGGTCGAACTGCGCGCATCGCCGCAACCGGGCGCGGCGGTGGTGTGGCGCGCGGCCCCCGGCGTCGTCGGGCGATTGTCCCGCTGCAACGGCGGCTGGTGCCATTTCGACGTGCAGGGTAAGGGCGGCTATGTCGAACAGGCGCGGCTGTGGGGCGTGGCGCCGGGCGAGAAGATGTAGGCGTTGCCTGCTCTCCTCCCCGACAAGGATTCCCCTGCGAAATTTCTCTGCCGTACCCCCGCGCAGGCGGGGGTCCAGAGCCAGGTAGAACAGCGGCTTGCATCCGTGACTCCTGGACCCCCGCCTGCGCGGGGGTACGGACAGGGACGTTCGCAGCGGCATTCTTCTCAGGCAGGGGAGCGAACGTGCGACCGCGTGGTCGCGCCGAACCCACCGAAATTTCCGCCATTTACTGACTGCCCGTATCCGGCGATACCATCGCGGTAATCGGAGACGGGGCAGTATGGTGAAATGGTGGTTGGGCGTGGCGTTGCTGGCATTGGGGCAGGCGGGCATGGCGAGTGAACCGGCGGCCCCGGCCAAACCGGGCGACCTGACGCTCGAACGGGTCTTCGCCAGCCCTGACCTGAACGGCCCCGCGCCGCAGAGCCTGAAGCTCTCGCCCGACGGGCACTATGTCACGCTGCTGCGCAACCGCCCCGACGAGCGCGAGCGGTTCGACCTGTGGGCGATGGACACCGCCACGCGCGAATGGCGGATGCTGGTGGACAGCAAGAAGGTGGGCACCGGCGCGGAACTGTCCGAGGCGGAGAAGATGCAGCGCGAGCGCGACCGCTCGCTGACCGGCAAGCGCGGCATCCTCGCCTATGACTGGTCGCCCGACGGCAAGTCGATCCTCGTGCCGCTGGACGGCGACCTGTATCTGGCGACGATCGACGGCGAGGTCCGCCGCCTGACCAACAGCGAGAGCGGCGAGCTGAACCCGGTGGTCAGCCCCGAAGGACGCTATGTCAGTTTCGTGCGCGACCAGAATCTGGTGGCGCTGGACCTGCGATCGGGGCGCGAGACGCCGCTGACGACCGAGGGCAAGGGCACGGTCCACTTCGGCGAGGCCGAATTCGTCGCGCAGGAGGAAATGGGGCGGCGCACCGGATACTGGTGGTCGCCCGACGACCGGCTGGTCGCGGTCGAACGCTTCGACGAGGCGCCGGTCGGCATCGTCACCCGCTCGGCGATCGGCGCGGAAGGCACGAGCATCTACCAGCAGCGCTATCCCAAGGCGGGGACGGCGAACGTACTGGTCGAGCTGTACGTCATGCGCCCGGACGGGTCGGGCAAGGTCAAGGTCGATCTCGGCCCCGACGCCGACATCTATCTGGCGCGGGTCGACTGGACGCCCGACGGCAAGGCGCTGCTGGTCCAGCGGCAGAACCGGGCGCAGACCCGGCTGGACATGCTGCGCGTCGATCCCGCCACGGGCACGTCCACGGTGCTGTTCAGCGAGGAATCCGGCCCCAAGAGCTGGGTCAACCTGTCTGACGCCTATCAGCCGATGCGGGACGGGTCGCTGATCTGGTGGTCCGAGCGCGACGGCTATGGCCATCTCTATCGCTGGAAGGCGGGCAGGTGGACCCAGTTGACCAGGGGGCAATGGGCGGTCGGTGCGCTCGCGGGCGTGGATGAGGCGAAGGGCCGCATCTATTTCACCGCGAACAAGGACGATGTGCTCGAAAAGCAGCTCTACACCGTCGATCTGGCGAAGCCCGGCGTCGTGACCCGGCTGACCGAGCGCGGCTGGTCCTACGGCGCGTCGATGGACGGGAAGGCGACGCGGCTGATCGTCACCCGCTCCAACCCGGACCAGCCCGCGCAGACCTATCTCGCCGATACCTCGGCCAGGCGGCTGGCGTGGATCAACGAGAATGCGCTGACCGGCGACCATCCCTATGCCCCCTATGTCGCCAGCCACCGCCCGACGCAGTTCGGGACGGTGAAGGCGAAGGACGGATCGACGCTCTACTGGAACATGATCACCCCGGCGCTGGAGCCGGGCAAGCGCTATCCGGTGTTCTTCTCGCACTATGGCGGGCCGCACAGCCAGGTCGTGCGCCGGGCATGGGGCGGGGCGCTGCGCCAGTATCTGGTCGACCGCGGCTGGATCTGGTTCGAGATCGACAATCGCGGCTCGCCCGATCGCGGCAAGGCGTTCGAGGACCAGATCCATCAGGCGATGGGCAGCGTCGAGGTCGAGGACCAGCTGACCGGCGCCGACTATCTCAAGTCGCTGCCGTTCGTGGACCCGGAAAAGATCGCGATCTACGGCTGGTCCTACGGCGGCTACATGACGCTCAAGATGCTGGAAAAGGCGCCGGGCGTGTTCGCCGCCGGGGTCGCGGGCGCGCCGGTCAGCCGGTGGGAGCTGTACGACACCCATTATACCGAGCGGTATATGGGCGATCCGCGACAGGTGCCCGACGCCTATGCAAGGTCGGCGACCGTGGCGGATGCGGCGAAGATCGCCGATCCGATGCTGCTGATCCACGGCATGGCCGACGACAATGTCGTGCTCGAACATTCGACCGCGATGATGGCGGCGATGCAGAAGTCGAAGACGCCGTTCGAGCTGATGCTCTATCCGGGGCAGACCCACCGGGTCGGCGGTCCGGGCATCAGCGAGCATCTGTGGACGACGATCCTCGACTTCCTCGACCGGCATGTGACCGAAAAGTAACGAAAAGCTCCCGTTCGTCCCGAGCAAGGTCGAGGGACGGGCGGCAGGCGTATCGCACGGTGTCTCGACTGCGCCCGACACGAACGGCAGGAACTGGAGGGCCCGCTGATGGTGGCCTGATCTATGCTGTTGGCAGGTGACTTGCCCCCATGGTACGCTACGCGCCGTACTTCGGGGGGAGTCGGAACATGAGCGGGGATGCGGTCGGAATTGCGCCGGTGACGGGGCGGGCGCGGATCGATGTCCTGGACGTGCTGCGCGGCCTCGCCATCCTGTTCATCTTCTACATGAATGTCCCGATCCAGGCGTCGTCGGTGACGAAGCTGTTCGCCGATCCGCGGCTGGTCGGCTGGACCCCGATCGACAGGACGGCATGGGTGCTGGTCGACGTGCTGCTGGAGGGGACGCAGCGCGGGATGCTGGAGCTGCTGTTCGGCGCGGGCTTCATGGTGCTGACCGCGCGGGCGATGCGGCCCGACGGGCCGGTCGCGGTCGCCGACCTGTTCTTCCGCCGGACGCTGTGGCTGCTCGCCTTCGGCCTCGTCAACGTGTTCGTCGTGCTGTGGGTCGGCGATATCCTGACCGTCTATGCCATCGCCTCGTTGTTCCTGTTTCCCTTCCGCCTGCTGGGGCCGAAGGCGCTGGTCGCGATCGGCAGCCTGTTCGCGCTGCTGACGGCGGTGATGGGCGGCATGGAATATGCCGAACGGGTCCAGCTCCAGACCAGGGTCGAGCGCGCGCAGGCCGCACAGGCGGCGGGGCGCACCGTCGCGAAGGACGACGCCAAGGCGCTGGCCGAATGGAACAAGAAGATCGCCGCGCGCCAGCCCAACGAGAAGCTGGCGAAGGACCTGGTCAAGGAGCGCAAGGCGCATGCCGGCGGCTGGTTCCCCTATGCCGCTTTCTTCTGGGAAGCATGGCTGAAGTTCATGGTGGGCAAGGGTTTCATCGGCATGGCGGCGGTCGAGGCGTTCTGCGTCATGCTGATCGGCGCCGCGCTGTGGAAGTGGCGCGTGATCCAGGGCGGACGCTCGGCGCGCTTCTATCTGGTGATGACGCTGGTCGCCTATGGCTTCGGCATCACCGCGCGGGCGGTGGGGGCAGGCGAGGTGCTGACCTTCTCGCCCGCCCCCAAGACGATCTGGATCACCGAGGAGGCGGCGCGGATCGCGGTGTCGATCGGGCATGTGGCGCTCGTCAATCTGGCGATGCGGTCGGTGGCGGGCACGCGGCTGCTCAGCCCGTTCAAGGCGGTCGGGCGGACGGCCTTCTCGGTCTATTTCCTCGAACAGATCATCGGGCTGCACATCCTGTTCGCGCCATACGGGCTGAACCTGTGGGACCGCTATGGCCATGCCGCGCAGTTCGCGATCGCGACCGGGGTGATCGTGCTGTGCACCATAGTCGCGAACCTGTGGGTGCTGCGCTTCGCCAACGGGCCGCTCGAATGGGCGTGGCGCAGCCTCGCCTATTGGCAGCGGCAGCCGTTCCGCCGCCGCCCGGCGGCGGTCGCCGAACCGCTGCCGGGACCCACGCTCGCCGCCGCGTGACTTTACAAAAGGTGCAAAGCGGCTATTCCGCGCGCAAGATTTGATCGCGGAGAAGGCAAGTGGGTTATCGGGTAGTGGTTGCGGGCGCGACCGGCAATGTCGGGCGCGAAATGCTGAACATCCTCGCCGAGCGGGAATTCCCGATCGACGAGCTGGCGGTGCTGGCCTCGTCGCGCTCGGCGGGCGACATGGCGGACTTCGGCGAGACCGGCAAGCAGTACAAGATCCAGAATATCGAGCATTTCGACCCGACCGGATGGGACATGGCGCTGTTCGCGATCGGCAGCGAGGCGACCAAGGTGTACGCGCCCAAGTTCGCCGCCGCCGGGTGCACCGTGATCGACAATTCGTCGCTCTATCGCATGGACCCCGACGTGCCGCTGATCGTGCCGGAGGTGAACCCGGAGGCGATCGACGGGTACAAGGCACGCAACATCATCGCCAACCCCAATTGCTCGACCGCGCAGATGGTGGTGGCATTGAAGCCGCTGCACGACGCCGCCACGATCACGCGCGTCGTCGTCGCGACCTATCAATCGGTGTCGGGCGCGGGCAAGGCGGGGATGGACGAGCTGTTCGAGCAGAGCCGCAACATCTTCGTCGGCGATTCGGCCGACCCCAAGAAGTTCACCAAGCAGATCGCGTTCAACGTGATCCCGCACATCGACAGCTTCCTCGACGACGGGTCGACCAAGGAAGAATGGAAGATGGTGGTCGAAACCAAGAAGATCCTCGATCCCAAGATCAAGGTCGTCGCCACCTGTGTCCGCGTGCCGGTGTTCGTCGGCCATTCGGAAGCGATCAACATCGAACTGGAACGCGAACTGTCGGCGGAGGATGCGCAGAAGATCCTGCGCGAGGCGCCCGGCATCATGCTGGTCGACAAGCGCGAGGACGGCGGATACGCGACGCCGATCGAATGCGTCGGCGACTTCGCGACCTATGTCAGCCGCGTGCGGGAGGATTCGACCGTGGAGAACGGCCTCGCGCTGTGGTGCGTGTCGGACAATCTGCGCAAGGGCGCTGCGCTCAACGCGGTGCAGATCGCGGAATTGCTGGGGCGCCGCCACCTGCAAAAGGCCTGATCGGTACGATCGGGACCGGGTTTGCCGGTCCGTCCGCGCAACGCCTAAGCGATCGTTAACGTCATCGCGCTATGTCCGGAACACGGGAGTAGCGTGATGACGACGGAACGGATCGGGTATTCGGGTACATGGGATGCGATCTGCCGGTCGCAGCTCGTCGTCGAGCTGGGGCTGGACGGCACGATCCTGTGGGCGAATGATCGCTTTCTCGACGTCATGGGCTATCGGCTGGGCGAGGTGCAGGGGCGGCATCATCGCATGGTCTGCGCGGGCCATGATGCCGCGTCGCCCGAATATGCCGAATTCTGGCACAAGCTGGGCAGCGGGGCGTTCGATGCGGGCCTGTACCGCCGCATCGCGCGCGACGGCAGCGAACGCTGGTTGCAGGCGACCTATAATCCGATCCTCGAGGACGGACGCCCGGTGAAGGTCGTCAAGATCGCGACCGACCAGACGCGGCAGGTGCGGCTGGAACAGGAAGTGCAGCAGGCGTTCGACGAAGGCATGCGCTATCACCGCGAATTGCAGGTGCAGCGCAACGAATTGCAGGCGGCGGTCACGCAGCTGGCGGGAATCGTCGCCGCGATCAGCGGCATCGCGTCGCAGACGCGGCTGGTGGCGCTGAACGCCGCGATCGAGGCGGCGCGTGCGGGCGATGCGGGCCGCGGATTCGCGGTCGTCGCCAACGAGGTGCGCAAGCTGGCGGAGGATACCCGCACCGCGACCGAGCGGGCGAGCACGATGCTGCACGATCATCGCGACATCATCGCCGCCTGACGGCCGCCGCGCTCAATAGCCGGTGTAGCGCCCCGGCCGGTGCCATGCGATCAGGATGCCGCTGATCGCCGCCGCGCTCAGCGCCGACCACGCGACCTGCGCCGGGGCCACCACCGCGAACGACACGGCAAGGATCGCGAGGTCGATCAGCACCTGCGTGCGCCCCGCGTTCCAGCCGCGCGTGCGTTGCAGCCACAGCGTCACCACGCCGGTCCCGCCGACCCCCGCGTCATGCCGGGCGAGCGCGAGGATGCCCATGCCGATGACGGTGCCGCCCGCGATCGCGGCAAAGGCGGGATGCACCTCGACGATGCGAAAGCCGTAGCGCGCCATGCTGGAGAAGCCCGCGATCCCGGCGTTGACCGCGATCGTGCGCCACATGAACCGGCTGCCCATCGCGCGCTTGGCGAACAGGAAGAAGGGGATGTTGATGAGGGTGAACAGCACGCCGGTCGGCAGCGGCACCAGATAGGAGACCAGCAGCGCCACCCCGGCGATGCCGCCCGTCACCAGCCCGGCGGCATGGAGCAGCGCGAGGCCGAGCGCGATCATCACGCAGCCGACGGTGATGGCATAGACATCCTCGGAACGGCTGTGGGGTACGGCATGGGGCGGGGCGGCGGGGGCGATGGCGGCGGACTCCGGACTGGCGGCCGGCACCCTCTCCCGCATGTTCTTTTGTTGCGCGAACTCTATCGCGCCGCGGGCGACGGGGGAAGGGGGTGCGTCGCCTCGACAGGCGCGCGCTCGCGGCCTATCGCCGGGCGTCCCACCGCCTGCCGGAGCGCGCGCCTTGTCCGAAGCCACCGTCACCACCCACCGCTTCGCCAGCTTCGACGGCGAGGAGATCGTCTGGCACGAACTGGGCACGGGGCGGCCGACCATCCTGATCCACGGCTATTTCAGCGACGCCCGGACCAACTGGATCCGCTACGGCCATGCCGCGAAGGTCGCGGCGCTGGGGCGTCGGGTCATCATGCCCGACCTGCGCGCGCATGGGCAGAGCGCCCGGCCGCACGACGCCGCCGCCTATCCGCCCGACGCGCTGGCGCTGGACGGCATGGCGCTGCTCGCGCATCTCGGGCTCACCGACTACGACCTCGGCGGCTATTCGCTGGGAGCGCGGACGGTGGTGCGGATGCTGACGATGGGGGCGGCCCCGGACAAGGTGGTGCTGAGCGGCATGGGGCTGGAGGGGCTGCTCGACACCGGCGCACGCGCGGCGCATTTCCGCCGCATCCTGACCGGCCTCGGCAGCTTCGCGCGCGGCACGCCCGAATGGATGGCGGAGGCGTTCCTCAAGACGACGGGGGGCGATCCGGTGGCGCTGCTCGGCATCCTCGACACCTTCGTCGATACGACGCGCGCGGAGCTGGCCGCGATTACGCAGCCGGTGCTGGTGCTGGCGGGCGAGGAGGACGACGACAACGGCAGCCATGCGGCGCTGGCCGAACTGCTCCCCGACGCGCGGCTGGCCGAGGTGCCGGGCGGTCACATGAGCGCGGTGACGAAACGCGAACTGGGCGAGGCGATCGCGGCGTTCCTGGGGTAGCAAATCCTCCCCGGCACGAGGAGGGGGACCGTTCGCGAAGCGAATGGTGGAGGGGGATCGCCGCCAACGCGACGGTACCGTATGCGGACACCCTCCTCCACCATGCTGCGTATGGTCCCCCTCCCCGTGCCGGGGAGGAGCGTGCGTCACTTCACCGGCTGCTCATATTGCTCGAGCACCCATTCCTCCTCCTGCGCGGCGGCGATCCAGTCCTGCATCCACGGGTGGTTGATCAGGGTGATGATGTACCCCATCGCGAAGCGCGGGCAGGGCAGCGAATAGGTGACGATGCGCGTTGCGACCGGTGCGAACATGATGTCCGCCGCGCCGAATTCCCCGAACAGATAGTCGCCGCCATGGCCGAAGCGCGCCCGCGCCTGCGCCCAGAGTTCGTAGATGCGGGTCAGGTCGGCGGCGACATCGGCGTCGGGCTGGGTCGGTTCATAGACCTGGCGCACGTTCATGCTGTGCTTGCGACGCAGCGGGGCGAAGCCCGAATGCATCTCCGCCGCCATCGACCGCGCCATCGCCCGCGCCGCCGGATCGACGGGCCAGAACCGATCCCCGCCCGACTTCTCGTTGAGATATTCGACGATGGCGAGGCTGTCCCACACCACGATCTCGTCGCCGTCCCACAGGATCGGCACCTTGCCCGACGAGGGTGCGAACTCGTCGCCCTCGCGCCGCTTGTCCCAGTCGGCGTCGTACAGCGGCACGACCACTTCCTCGAACGGCAGGCCCGACTGCTTGGCCGCCAGCCAGCCGCGCAGCGACCAGGAGGAATAGGCCTTGTTCCCGATGATGAGCTTCAGCATGGACCGGGTGTAGCGGGGGCGGGGGGCGTCTGTCGACCGTTTCGGAACCGTTATTGCGGCGACGGGTTGCGATACCCATGGATGGAAACGAACAGGGCGGCGACCCGCACAGCGTCGGCGAAGTGCTTGATCGGCTGAAGGAACTCGGGGCTCAGGCAGGCGACGAGAAGGCGAAGCTGGGCGACATGCTCGAGGCGCTGGGTCAGCGGGCGTACGGTCCGTTCTTCATCCTCTTTCCGCTGATCGACATCTCGCCGGTCGGCGGCATCCCCGGCCTGCCCACCGCAATGGCGGTGGTGATGATCCTGCTGGCGGTACAGCTGATCCTGGGGCGCGAGCATCTGTGGCTGCCGGGGTTTCTCGCCAATCGCGGGCTGAAGGGCGACAAGCTGGTCAAGGTGGCCGACAAGACGCGCGGCATCGCCCGGCGCATGGACCAGTGGTTCCACGGACGGTTGCCCGCGCTGACCAGGGGGCCGATGGTGAAGGTCGCGGGGGTGGCGGTGATCCTGCTGTGCCTGACGGTGCCGCCGCTCGAGCTGCTGCCCTTTGCCAGCACCGCGCCGATGGCGGCGATCATGGCGTTCGGCATCGCGCTGCTGGTGCGCGACGGGGCGCTGATGATCGTCGCGCTGCTGCTGTCGGCGGGCGCGGTGGCGCTGGGGGCCGGGTTGTTCGCGTCGCGCGGGGGGTGAGGGACGGGGGCTGCCTGTCGTCGTCGATCCGTCATCCCGGCGCAGGCCGGGATCCATGGATCGGCGACGTCCGCGGTAGAGTCGCCGGCACCCGACACCATGGATTCCGGCCTTCGCCGGAATGACGCATTACCCGATCGACTCGATCACCGCCGCGCGCAGTTCGGCGATGCCCATGCCCTTCTCGCTCGACGTGGCGATCACGTCGGGGTGGGCGGCGGGGCGTTTGCGGACCTCTTCGGACACGGCATGGTACACCGCGTCGAGTTCGGTCGCCTTCACCTTGTCCGCCTTGGTCAGCACGATGCGATAGCTGCTCGCCGCCTTGTCGAGCATCGTGAACACCTCGCGGTCGACGTCCTTGATGCCGTGGCGCGAATCGATCAGCACCAGCGTGCGCTTGAGAACCTGTCGCCCGCGCAGATAGTCGTTCACGAGGTAGCGCCACTTGCGCACCATGTCCTTGGGTGCCTTGGCGAAACCATAGCCGGGCATGTCGACCAGCCGCAGCCGGAGCGGCGCGCCCACGTCGAAGAAGTTCAGCTCCTGCGTCCGCCCCGGCGTGACCGAGGTCCGCGCCAGCGAGGTGCGCCCGGTCAGCGCGTTCAACAGCGACGACTTGCCCACGTTCGAGCGGCCCGCAAACGCGATCTCGGCCACCTCCGGCGGGGGCAGGTGTTCGAGCGACGGGGCGGACTTCAGGAAATCGATCCGTCCGGCGAACAGCTTGCGCGCCGCCTCGACCAGTTCGTCGTCGAAGCGGACGTCCCCCGGCGGGGCGGGGGGCGTGTCGCTCACTTCGCCGCCGCCTGGCGCAGCGCCGGGTGCCGCGCGTACAGCAGCTGCTGCTGCGCGATGGTCAGCACGTTCGACGTGATCCAGTACACCTGCAAGCCGACCGCGAACGGGGCCATGATGAACATCAGCACCCACGGCATCAGCCCGAAGACCTGCTTCTGCATGTCGTCCATCGGCGCGGGGTTCAGCTTGAACTGGAAGTACATCGAGATGCCGAGCAGCACCGGCACGATGCCGATCGCGAGGAAATGCGGCGGGGTGAAGTCGAGATAGCCGAACAGGTTCAGGATCGTCGCCGGATCGGGCGCGGACAGATCCTTGATCCAGCCGACGAACGGCTGGTGCCGCATCTCGATGGTCAGCAGCAGCACCTTGTACAGCGCATAGAAGATCGGAATCTGGATCAGTGTCGGCAGGCAGCCTGCGACCGGATTGACCTTCTCCTGCTTGTAGAGCGCCATCATCTCCTGCTGCAGGCGCGGCTTGTCGTCCTTGTAGCGTTCCTGCAGCACCTTCAGCTTGGGCTGCACCGCGCGCATCGCCGCCATCGACGCGAACTGGCGCTGGGCGATCGGGAACATCAGCCCGCGGATGGTGAGCGTCAGCAGGATGATCGCCACGCCGAAGTTGCCGACGAGGCGGAACAGCCAGTCGAGATAGACGAAGATCGGCTCCTCGACGATGCGGAACCAGCCCCAGTCGATCGCGCGCGAGAAATAGGGCACGCCCTGTTCCTCATAGGCATTGAGCAGCTTGTTCTCCTTGGCACCCGCGAAGAAGCGCACGCCCTGCGTCAGCACCTGTCCGGGCGCCAGCGTGGCGAGCGTTGGCGAGCTGTAGTCCGCCTGGTGCCGCTGGTCGCCGCCCTTGAGCGACAGCTTGTGATCCACGCCCTGGTCGGGGATCAGCGCGGTCATCCAGTAATGATCGGTGAAGCCGAGCCAGCCGCCCCGGGTCGCGAACGTTTCGGGTTTCTCGTCGATGTCGGTGTAGTTGACGTCGAACTTCACGCCGTTGCCCGCTTCATAGACCGGGCCGACCTGGATCGTCATCGTATCCTTGTCGACCGGCGCGCCGCGGCGGCTCAGCAGGCCGTAGGTCGCGACCTGGATCGGCTGCGGACCCGCGTTCGCCACGCTCTGGCGGATGGTGAACATATAGCCGTCGTCGACCGCGACCTGCATCTGGTAGCGCTGGGTGCCGACGGTGGTCGACAGCGTGACCGGGGTCTCAGGGGTCAGCTTGCTGCCCGAAGCGGTCCAGACCGCGTCGGCGGGCGGGGCGGTGACGCCGGTGCCGCTCCAGCCGAACTGCGCGAAATAGGCGTCGGCCGTGCCCGACGGCGACAGGAGGCGCACCGGCGGCGAATCGGCGGCGATGGTTTCCTTGTGACGGAGCAGCACGAGGTCGTCGATGCGCCCGCCGCGCAGGTTGATCGAGCCGCGCACGCTGGGCGTCTCGATCGCGATGCGCGGGGTCTCGCGCAGCACCAGCGCGCGGTCGCGGATCGCGTTCACGCTGTCGGCGGCGGGATCGGCGGACGGATTGGCGACCGGCTTGGCCTTGCCGTCCTCCACCTTCGCCACCGGCGGGTTGGCGGCGGGGAAGAAGGTGTTGGCGAGATAGGGCCAGCCGAACAGCACCAGCGCGGCCAATACTGCGAACAGCAGGAAATTCTTCTGATCGTCTTTCACGCGCTTGGTCCTTACGGCGTCAGTCTTTCAAGGCACCGGATCATGGCCGTGCCCGCCCCAGGGATGACAGCGCGCGATGCGTTTCGCGGCCAGCCACCCCCCCTTGATCGCGCCATAGCGGCGAAGGGCGGTGATTGCATAGGCCGAACACGACGGCTGATACCGGCAGCAGGGGGGCAGGACCAGCGACGGCCCGAGTTGCCAGCCGCGCGCGACCAGCATCAGCGCACGTGCGGCAAGTCCGGGGCGAGCGTCGCTCACCGTCGGACCTTGCGCAGCGCCTTCGTCAGATCGGCCTTGAGATCGTCGAACGGGCGTTCGATGCCGCCGGCCCGCCCGATCAGGACGTGATCCGCCCCCGCCAGCCCGTGTTCGGGCAGCATCCCGGCGGCGAGCGCGCGGAACCGCCGCTTCATCCGGTTGCGGACGACGGCGTTGCCCACCTTCTTCGACACGGTGATGCCGATTCGCATCGCGTCATCGGCTGCCGCCAGCTCGCCTGCGCGCCGCTGGCGGACCAGCAGGACGAAGCCCGGCATCGGGGCACGTCGTCCTGCATTCGCCGCCAGATAGTCCTGGCGGCGCAGCATCTTGATCAGGCCGACAGCTTCTTGCGGCCGCGCGCACGACGGGCGCGGATCACGTTGCGGCCGCCCGGCGTCGCCATGCGCGAGCGGAAGCCGTGACGACGGGCACGCACCAGGTTGCTCGGCTGAAAAGTCCGCTTCATCACTCATCCCCAGGTATTCGAACTGCGATATAACGTAAAAGGCCGCCCATGACGGCGGCCGTGTGTGGGGAGCCCTTAGCCAGCGCAGGCGGCAAAGTCAACGCGCTACCCCGCGCAACCGCCGCCGCTTCGCACTGGGACGGCGCAGCGCGCGATCGGCGAAGGCGGAGATGCGCGGAAAGCGCCGCATCGTCCGCGCGAACCGCTTCCGCGCCCGGCGCGAGTTGCGCAGGATCAGCGCCAGCCCCGCGGCGAAGGTGAAGATCCCCGCCGGTCCCGGCAGCACCGCGACGACCGGAGTCGCCAGAATCAGCATCGCGCCGAGCATCAGGAGCAGGATCTGCATGATCCCGTTCCCTGCCACCTGTGTGTTGCACTGGCAAGGCAGCGTGCAGGGCGTTCCATCGCGGGAACGAACCGGCTAGACCCTCATGCCGGGGAACAGGGGCGAAAGGCGAACATGGTCGCGATCGTGTCGACGGCGGCGTATCTCGGGCTGGAGGCGCGCCGGGTCGAGGTGCAGGTGCAGCTGGCGCCGGGCATCCCCGCCTTCGTCGTGGTCGGTCTGCCCGACAAGGCGGTGGGGGAAAGCCGCGAACGGGTGCGCGCCGCGATCGCCGCGATCGGGCTGTCGCTTCCACCGAAGCGCATCACGGTGAACCTGTCGCCCGCCGACCTGCCCAAGGAGGGGTCGCATTACGACCTGCCGATCGCGCTGGGGCTGCTGGCGGCGATGGGGGTGGTCGATGCCGAGGGGCTGGCCGACTATCTGGTGGTCGGTGAACTGGGCCTCGACGGGCGGATCGCAGCCTCGCCCGGCGTGCTGCTGGCGGCGATACTGGCGGCGGAGGCGGAACTGGCGCTGATCTGCCCGGCGGCGCAGGGGTCGGAGGCGGCGTGGGCGGGCACCACCATCGCCGCCGCGCCCGACCTGCTGGCGCTCATCAACCATCTGAAGGGAGAGCAGCTGCTGCCCTCGCCCCGGCCCGGCGGGGCGGAGGACGGCGTCCACGGCAACGACCTGGCGCAGGTGAAGGGGCAGGAGGTCGCCAAGCGCGCGCTGGAGATCGCGGCGGCGGGCGGGCACAATCTGCTGATGGTCGGGCCGCCGGGGGCGGGCAAGTCGCTGCTCGCGTCGTGCCTGCCCGGCATATTGCCGCCGCTCGACGCCGCCGAGGCGCTGGAGGTGTCGATGGTCGCCTCGGTCGCGGGGACGCTGTCGGGCGGGCGGATGACGCGGGTGCGCCCGTTCCGCAGCCCGCATCATTCGGCATCGATGGCGGCGCTGACCGGCGGCGGATTGAAGGTCAAGCCCGGCGAGATCAGCATGGCGCATCTGGGCGTGCTGTTCCTCGACGAGCTGCCCGAGTTCCAGCGCGCGGTGCTCGATTCGCTGCGCCAGCCGCTGGAGACGGGGCAGGTGAGCGTGGCGCGGGCGAACGCGCATGTCACCTTTCCGGCGCGGGTGCAGTTGATCGCGGCGATGAACCCGTGCCGCTGCGGCCATCTGGGCGATGCCGCGCTTGCCTGCGCCCGTGCGCCCAAATGCGCGGCGGACTATCAGGCGAAGGTGTCGGGGCCGCTGCTCGACCGCATCGACCTGACGATCGAGATGGCGGCGGTCAGCGCCGCCGATCTCGTGCTGCCGCCGCCCGCCGAAGGATCGGCTGAGGTCGCGGCGCGGGTGCGGCGGGCGCGGGGCGTGCAGCGGGAGCGCTATGGCACGAATGGACCGCGGACCAATGCCGAGGCGGACGGCGCGGTGCTGGCGGAAGCCGCGGTGCTCGACGAACCGGCCCGCGCGCTGCTGGCGCAGGCGGCGGAGGCGATGCGGCTGTCGGCGCGCGGCTATCACCGCGTGCTGCGCGTCGCGCGGACGATCGCCGATCTGGCCGGGGTCGAGCCGATCGGCCGGGCACAGGTGGCGGAAGCGCTCAGCTATCGGCGGCGTGCGCCGGTGAATTGAGACTTCAACGGTTGATACGGGGGCATGACGATGGAATGGATGATCCTGCCGCTCAGGCGCTATTTCGAGATCGGCGGCAGGTCGCGCCGCAACGAATTCTGGATGTTCACGCTGTTCACCATTCTGGTCGGCGTGCTCGCGACGATCGTGGACGGGGCGCTGGGCTTCGGCTGGGACGATACCGGGCCGGTCAACGGCATCACCAGCCTGTTGCTGTTCATCCCCAGCATCACCGTGTCGGTCCGGCGGCTGCACGATATCGACCGGTCGGGCTGGTGGCTGCTGCTGGTGTTCGCGATCGTGATCGGGTGGATCGTGCTGTTCGTGTTCTATGTCACCGAGGGGACGCATGGCCGCAACCGCTTCGGCCCCGATCCCAAGGGCTATCCCGATGCGGATTACCACGATGTCTTTTCCTGAGGTTGCGACGCCGCGCACCATGCGCTAACGGCGTCGCCAGCGTGCCCCTGTGGTGAAATTGGTAGACGCGTCCGACTCGAAAAGCCATGTTGCGATGGCATGCTGGTTCTATGCGGTGAAAGGAGTTCTGTTCAGATTTCAGGCCCTTAGGGGTGATGGAGGCTTGGTGTGGAGATCGTCCGATTCCGCGCTGGGAGCCACATAGGAGCCGACAGAAATCTAGCCGTGGCGAACTCGATCGTAGTCTCGGGATGCGCGCTTCGTTCGACGCATGAACGAAACGCGCTTCCGGTCGGCCGATTGAGGAGATAGAGGGTCGAGCGAGCGGCCGGCGCCCAGCGAAGGCACGACGCTTTGTGGGTCTAGAGATTTCTAATCGACAGATCTATTAGAATACGCAAGTCCACGTTGCGGGCGTGGCGAAATGGTAGACGCAGTGGACTCAAAATCCACCGGAGAAGTCCATGTCGGTTCGAGTCCGACCGCCCGCACCAACTTCAGACCCAGTCGCATCACTTCTTTGTGTTGAAGTCAGTTGTGCTGTCGAAAACCCCTTTATCGGCCCATTCTTCGAGGTCGTGCCGGTCATATAGAACCCGCCGCCCGAACTTCCTGAACCTTGGGCCGCCGCCAACCACGCGTTGCTTTTCAAGGGTTCTGGGCGACAATCCCAAGAAAGCCGCTGCCTCTCGGTTGTTGAGATAGACTGGGCTGCTCGCCGGCAATGGTGAGGGTAGAGGGTCTGCCATGCGGGCCTCATCTGTTCAAATTCGCCACTGCCCGCCTACCGTGACAGACCGAGCGTATCCGATGATCCTCGCTTCCGAAACGGATAGGGCACTGAAGTGCCGATTGCGCAAATTTTGGCCCATTTTAGCGGACGAGAGCTTTCCGTTCCCAAACCGGAGGTCGGCGAGCTCGTTTTTGCCGTCGTGGTGAAAGCGGTTGCGCCACCCGCTCGGTTCTCATCCTGATCGTCCGCTAGACGCGCTCGCCCGGTCACTCACGGCCCGCCAAGGGTGAGGATCGGCCTGACGTCCTCCCTGTTTTTTCATCCAAGCTGAGTGAGAGTTTTCCGGCCCTTTGAAGCCCGCGGGCAAGGAGCTGGGACATGAAGAAGTCGAGATATACGGAAGAGCAGATCGCGTTCGCGCTGAAGCAGGCGGAGATGGGCACGCCGGTGGTCGAGCGGCGGAACCGCCAAAGGTTCCGGCGATGCGTAGCATCGTTGGAAAGAAGGTGGAGGGGTATCGGAGCAGACCTTCTACCGCTGGAAGAAGGTGTATGGTGGGCTGAGGGTCGGCGAGCTGCGGCGGTTAGGGCAACTCGAGGAGGAGAACCGCAAGCTGAAGCAGCTCGTCGCGGACCTGAGCCTGGACAAGCATATCCTGCAGGATGTCCTGGCGAAAAAGCTCTGACGCCCGGGCGACGGCGAGAGATGGTCGCGCACGTCCAGGTGTCCCATGGCGTCAGCGAGCGGCGCAGTTGCCTCGCGCCCGGCGTCGACCGCTCATCGGTGCGATACGTGTCGCACAAGCCGGACCAGGCGCCGCTGCGGCTGCGCATTCATGATCTGGCGGCAGCACGGGTGCGCTATGGCTATTTTCGGATCTACATCCTGCTGCGCCGGGCGGGCTGGCTGGTGAACCACAAGCGGGTTTGCCGGCTGTATCGGGAGGATCGATTGAGCCTTCGGCTCAAGCGTCCTCGTCGCAACGTCAGCGTGGCGAACCGCGAACGCCAGCCTGCGCCCTCGGCGCGCAATGAGGTGTGGTCGATGGACTTTGTCTCGGAGGCCTTGTTCGATGGCCGACGGCTGCGGGCGTTGACGGTGGTCGACGCGTTCACCCGCGAGGCGCTGGCGATCGACGTCGATCAGGGCATCAAGGGCGAGCAGGTTGTCGCGGCGGTGACGCGCATCGCGTCGATGCGTGGTGCGCCAAAGACCATTCGGGTGGACAACGTCCTATGTCGGGAAGCAGCGGCGGGTTTTTGCCAGCAGATATCCATGCACCGACAACCATCGGCACGGCATGCATTCTGAGCCAGATGGCTCCCACCGTCAACGGGATCGCTCCCTGCCATAGCAAACACAGGATCCAGCGGCGCCGGGGCGGCCGTGGTCCTCATCATCCTTAAAACGAGATACGCACCCAGGTGGAAGGCCCGAACATTATCTACAGGGTCGCTCGACGAGCGCCCTCACGGCACTTGCAGAGAGGGGTCCTTCCACCTGGCATCCGACCGTTCGAGGAACGGCCGGTACTCTGTCCCCGTCTTGACGACGGCGTGAGCCACGCGCGCCATCTTGGCGGTGAGCGCCGTCATCGCCTTGCGGCGACGGTCGGCATCGTCCGCGTGCCCGGCGGTGTACCGTCCGAGCTTGTCGCGGAAGCTGTTGTCGCGCTGACGCGCAGCGACCTGGGCAGCCATCCAGAAGGTCCGGCGCAGGCGCGCGTTACCGTACTTGGACAGCTTTGTGCGGCCGCGGAACGTGCCTGACTGGCAGGTCGCGAGATCGAGACCGCAGAATTTCAAAAACTGACGATGATGATTGAAGCGCCGCAGATCACCGGCCTCGGCCAGGATGGTCAGCGCGTTGATCGGACCAATGCCCGGAATGTTGCGCAGCAACTGGTAGTCGACATCATCGGCGAGCCGCGCATGGGCCAGCCGCTCGATCTCGTCACGCTGGTGGATTAGGCTGCGGCCCTGCGCGATGACCATGCGGAACATGGTGACGGCGGCCGAGTCCTC